>JASLEW010000601.1 GCA_030150965.1 Thermoanaerobaculia bacterium
TCCGGAGACCTCCGGCGTCCGGGCGCCGGGCGCGCCGGGCGCGGGCGCGCGGCCATCCGGGTCGGAGCGCCTGCGGCGGGCGGCGGAGCGGACGTTTGCCGACCTCGCGACGCCGCTCGTGCTCATCTCGCTCGCCACCGCGGCCGGCTTCTTCTCCTTCCTCGGCGCCTCGATGGCGCCGCTGCGCCACCTCGGGCTGTTCACCGGCGCGGGCCTGCTGCTCGCCATGCTCTTCACCTTCACCCTGGCGCCGGCCCTGATGATGACGCTCCCCGCATCCTGGGTGGAGCGCCGGCGGGGACGGCGGCCCGCCTCGCCGGCGCCGGGAGCACCGGTGCCGGAGGCCCCGGCCGCCGGCCGGCTGCTGCCGTTCGAGCATCTCACCGTGCGGCACGGCCGGGCGTTGGCGCTCGCCGTCGCCGTCCTCGTGGCGCTCTCCATCCCCGGCCTCGCCCGGCTGCGGGTCGAGGACTCGTGGATCGACAACTTCGACCCGCGCTCGCCGCTGGTGACCGCGGCGCGGCGCTTCGACGCCAGCTTCTGGGGCAGCTACCGCTTCGACGTGGTGGCGAGCGGTCCGGCCGGCTGGGCCTGGACGCCGCGGGCGGCGGCCTTCCTCGAACGGCTCGAAGCCTGGGCCGGCCGGCAGCCGGACGTCGGCGGCATGGTCAGCGTGCTGCCGGCGTTCGAGGCCGGCGCCAGGGCGCTGGAGCTGCCGCGCCCGCTCTCGGCCCTGCCGGCCCCGTCGATGCGCAAGGTCGGCATGCTCGTCGAGATCCTGCGCATCCGCCTCTACCTCAAGGACATCCTGACCCTGGACGGGGACCGCCTGCGGGCCCGCCTCCTGGTGCGCAACGCCGACTACAGCAGGGCCCGCCGGCTGAGCGCCGCCTTTGCAGCGGCGCTGCCCGGCCTGGCGCCCGGAGCCGGCCCGCCGATCGAGGTCCACGCCTCCGGCGAGGTGCCGGTGGCGCTGGCGGTGGTGGAGTCGATCGTCGGCAACCAGCTGCGCTCGATCGCCTGGACCGCGGCGCTGATCGCCGCCATGCTGCTCGCGGCGCTGCGCAGCCTGCGCTGGACCGCGGTGGTGATGGCGCCGGTCCTCGCCGCCACGGTCCTGCTCTTCGCCGCCCTGGGCTACGCCGGCACGCCGCTCGGCATCGCCACGAGCATGTTCGCCGCCCTGAACCTCGGCGCCGGCGTGGACTTCGCGGTGCAGTACGTCTACGCCTACCGCCGCGAGCGCCGCGCCGCCGCGGCGGGCGGCCGGGGAGCGTCCGGGAGCCCCGGATCGCCTCCCGGGCGCGGTGAGACGGGTCCGGTCGGGCTGCCGGGTGCTCCCGAGGGCTCCGCATCGGCCGGCAGCCCTGAAGCGCGAGACCGGTCCGGCGTGGCAGGCGGCCGCGGTGCGGCAGGCGGCGCCGGGAGTCGGGAGGCGCTGCACCGCGCGGCGGTCGCCGCCGCGCTGGCGACCACCGGCCGCGGCCTGCGCTGGAACGCCTTCGTCCTGGCCCTGGGCATCGCCGTCCTCTCCTGCTCGACGATCAAGCCCAACTCCAGCCTCGGCCTGCTGCTCGCCCTGGCGATCCTGGTCTCCTACCTGACCACCCTGGCCCTGCTGCCCGAGTTGCTGCGGCGCTTCGCTCCCGAGCCCGCCTGACGCCTCCCGGACGGCGCGGGAGGCGGGGGGCTGGGACCCGGCCGCCGGGCATGTCCCGCGGCCCGCGGAAGGGCGGCGGTCAAATGCCAGGCGGTACCCGCCAAGGAAACTGGAGGGCTGCCGAATCAGGCGGTGAATCGCGAGCCCGGGACGCCGGCTGCGGGTGCGGTGCGCGGCAGCGCCTCCGCGGCCTGCACCGCCACCGCCAGGGCGCAGGGGCCGCCGAGCTCGCGCAGCTCGGCGGTGAAGGTCGCCACCTGGAGGCCGCCGGCCCGCAGCAGCAGCCAGCCGTCCTCGCCGGCCTCTTCGAGCAGGAGTGGGGTGCCGGCGGCAGCGCCCGCTTTCTGCAGCGACTCGGCGGCGGTCCAGACGCGGGTGGCCGCGGCATCGAACGTCTCGCCCTGCCGGCGGGCGATCAGGCCGGCGAGGGCGGCGCGGTCGTCCCCCAGGAGCCCGCGCCAGACCTCGGCGGTTCGCGAGGTGATGGGTTCGAGGTCGCAGCCGATGCGGGCCTCCGGCCCGGCTTCCGAGCCGAGGACGGCGAGCACCAGGCCGCCGGCATGGGCGAGCGACAGCGGCGGCCCCCCGGGAAGCTCCGGGCGGCCGTCGGGACGCCGGGTGACGAGGCCGGCCGGTTGCGCGGCGGTTTCCGCAGCCAGGGAAGCCGGGGAAGGCGGGGAAGCTGGGGAGGCCGGGGAAGCCGGCGAGGCCAGGGAAGCGGGGGAAACCGGAAAGGCCGGGGACGCCGGGGAAGCCAGAGAAGCGAGGGAGGCCGTGGAATCCATGGAAGTCGAGGAATCCAGGGGGGCCTGGGAAGCCGGGGAGGCCAGGGAAGCCGGGGGAGCGAGGGAAACCGGGGAGGCCGCGGAAGTCGGGGAAGCCAGGTAAGCGGCGGAAGCGAGGCGCGCGGTGACGGACGCGCCGCGGCGCGCACCCGGTCCCGGGCCGCCTGGGGACTCGCCGGGATGCGGTGGCTCGTCCGGCTCCAGGAGGACGCGCAGGCCGGGGTCGGCGAGCAGCTCCTGGAGGCGCCGCTCCAGGTAGGGGGCGAGGAGGGGCGCGCTCCAGGCCGCCGGCAGCCGGGTGCGGTCCACGGCGCGCAGCGCGAGCCCCTGCCAGCGCTCGCGCACGCTGCCGTCGGCGGCCAGGATGTCCAGGTCGTAGACGAAGCGGTCGCCGTCGCGCTCGCGCTCGCGGGCGGCGAGCAGCAGCGGCTCGTCGGCCGCGATGCGGCCGGTCACGATGCGCTCGACGCCGGTGGGGAGCAGCTGGGCGTGCGGGATGCATGCCTGGATGCCGTGGATGGCGGCGTCGCGCGCCGCCGGGTCGCCGAGCAGCAGGGCCGGCGGCATGTAGCGGCCGAACCAGCTGACGGCGCCGTCGGGCACGATCTCGGCCAGGCACTCGGTGGCGCGCAGCTCGCGGAAGCCGCCGAGGCGGCGGAAGCGGCCGGTGTGGAAGAGGATGCTGCCGTAGAGGTCGCGCGCCGGGTCGAGCGCCAGGAGGCTCCCGGCCTTCGCCGGGCCGGCGTCGCCGGTTGCCCGGGTGGCCCTGCCCCGCGCTGCATCGCTGCTGCCCGCGGTTGGGCTCGCTCCGGTAGCGGAGGGAAGCGTCGAGCGCAGGACGGCTGCGGCGAGCCGCGCCGCCTCGTCACCCTCCGGCACGGAGCCGGCGGCGGCTCGCACCGATGCCGGCGGCGCCTTGGCCGCCGTCCCGGCCTCCGGGTCCGCCGGCTCGCCTGGCGGCGCCGCCGGGAAGCGGCAGAAGGCGCGGAAGTGGTCGGTGGCGAAGCCGGTCGCGCCATCGCGCAGCGCCACCTCGACCCTGCCCTGATCGCCGGGATCGCGCACCAGGGCGGCGAGGCGGATGGTGGTGGCGCGGCCGGGAGCCACGGCGACCGGGCGGCGCAGCTCCACCTGCTCGAACACCGGCAGGCCGCGGGCGCCGGTCAGCGCGGCGGCGGCCTGGGCCATGGCTTCGAGGCCGAGCACGGCGGCGAACAGGGGCTCGCCGCGGAAGACGTGATCGGCCAGGTAGGGGTCGCTCTCCGCCGAGATCTCGGTGTCGGCCACCAGCTCGACCCCCGGGACGTGGACGCGGGGGCGCTCCAGGAAGCGGAGGAGGGGCAGCGGGCCGCGCTCGACCTCCAGCGTCGGCGGGTTGCCGAAGCGCCCGGTCACCACCACGCTGCCGGCAACCGTGGGGTCGGCGAGCAGCCGCCGCAGCGCGGCGATGCCGGCATCGACCGGGATCGGATCGATCCCCTGGCGGCGCAGCGCCTCCATGGTGCCCAGGCGCTCCCCCATGCCGGTGCCCGACCAGACGGACCAGTCGAGCACCAGGCAGCGGCACGCCGGATGAGCGGCGGCGAAGCGCGCCACCCGCCGCTCCATCCACTCGTTGGCGACGGCGTACTCGGCCTCGCCGTGCAGCCCGGTGCGGGCGATGATCGAGCCGAAGGCGACGGCCAGGCGCAGGCGTCCCAGGCGCGGGTCCTGGAGAGCCTCCAGGAGGTGCCCGGCCCCGGCCACCTTGGGGGCCAGGGTGCGGCGCAGCCCGGCCAGGTCGAGGTCCGCCAACCGCCGCGGCTCGTTGCGCCCCGCCGCATGCAGCAGGGCGGTCACCGGCCCCAGCTCCGCCGCCACGCGCCCGACCGCCGCCAGGACCGCCCGGCGGTCGGCCACGTCGCAGCGCAGGTAGAGCGGCCGGACGGCGCCGGCGGCGCCCGCAGCGCTCGCACCGCCCGCGCCGTTGACGCCAACGGCGCCGCCCGCACCGGCCGCGGCATTCGCAATGCCGGCGCCGGCTGCGGCCTTCGCGCCAATCGCGCCATTCGCGCCGGTAGCGCCGATTGCGCAGATCGCAGCGAGGCGCGCCAGGTTGGCGGCCAGCTCCGGATCGGTCTCCGGATCGGAGCGCCCGAGGATCGCCAGCCGGCAGCCGCTCTCCCGCGCCAGCGCCAGCGCGCACTCGGCGCCGATGCCCTTGCCGCCGCCGGTGACCAGGAGGACGTCCTGCGGCCCCAGACCAGCCGCGGAGCCGGAGGCCGGCAGGGCGCCGGCGGTTCCTGGCGGCGATGGCGACGGCGGCGCCAGCGGCGCCAGGGACGCCTGCTGCGCGCCGGGCGCGGCCTGGGAGGTGCGTGCGGCCTGGGAGGCGGGTGCAACCCGCACGGGCGGTGACGAAGGACGGGTGGCCGCGGCAGACGGCAGCAGGCGCAGCACCGGCACCCTTCGTACCCCCTGAAGGTCGTAGTGCGCCTCGATGTAGACCCCTTCGCCGCCACCTTGGCCGGGCTCCCGCAGGGGACGGGCGCTCGCCGCGGCGCCGCCGCCGGCCGCGGGCGTCGAGCGGTGAGCCGCCACCTCGGCCGCCACCCAGGAGGCCGCGCGCTCCGGCTCCACCCCGGCCGGCAGGTCGATCACCCAGGTGTCGGTGGCCGGCAGCTCCAGCCGCAGGGTGCGGGCGAAACCGCCGCCGCCCCCCTGATGCTGGACCACCACCAGACCGGCCAGACCGAGCGGGCCGGTGGCAGCCCTGGCGGCGGCCACGAACAGCTCCAGGGTGCGCTCGCCTCCGCTCTCGTCCGCCGTTGCGCTCCGCCACGCGCCGCCCGCTGCTGCGGCCACGGCGCTCTCTTCCTCATCGGCAGGCAGGCAGAGCAGGATGGCCGGAGCCGCTCCGGCAGGAACCGCGGCTTGCAGCGCGGCGGCGATCGGTGCCGCCAATGGGTGTCCGGGCGGTGCGACGATCCGCCAGGCGCCAGCGCCCGTCCATGGGTCAGCGGCCGGCAGGGAGCCCACGGCCGGCGGGGTGGCCACGGCCGGGGGGGAGGGCATGGCCAGTGGCGAGGGCACGGCCGGTGGAGAGGGCAGCGGCCGCTCGGTCAGCGCCACGACGAAGGGACGCACCCAGCTGTCCACGCCGGGCGGCTGGGCCGCCGTGGGCGGCGAACCGGCGCTGTCCTCGTCTTCTGTTCCACCCGCCCGCTCGCGCCCCGCGCGCTCGGCCAGGGTTTGTGCCATCTGGGCGACCGTCGCCTGGGCGTAGTCGGTGGGCGAGGCGGGGGCGGCGAGGCCCAGGCGCCGGCTGGCCTCGACCACCAGCTGTCCGACGCTGATCGAGTTGAGATGGAGGTCCGCGAGCAGCCGGCTGTCGTCGCGCACCGCCGACACCGGCAGCTCGGCGCGTGCCGCCACCAGGGCGCGCACCAGCGCCAGCGGCGAGGCGCCGGTCACAGTCCCTGGCAAGCCCCCTGCTGCTGCCACCGGCCCGGCGCCCAGCGCCGCGTCCAGCGCCCCGGTGTCCAGCGCCCCGGCGTCCAGCGCCCCGACATCCAGCGTCCCGTGCAGCACCCCGGCGTCCGGCGCCCCGGCGTCCACCGCCGCGTCCGGCGCACCGGCCATCAGCATCCCGGTAGCCACCGGCGCTCCCGGCGCCGCCCGCCGCCCCGCCGGCGGCGCTCCGGGCCTCACGGCGGCCTCGGCATCCTCCCGCCGGGCGCGGCCGGCCACCCCGAGGAAAGGGTTCGGCCGCGCCGCCGGCGCCGGAGCGTCCACCTCGCCGCGCTCGCCGTGGTACCCGCCGGTGGGCAGGGGCGCGCTCTCGCAGGGGTTGGCGAGGAACTTGAGCGGCCGATCGAGGTCGAACGGACGGGTGAAGCGCCCCTCGAACAGCGGTGTCAGGTCGATCCGTGCCCCGGCGGCGAACAGCGCCCCGGCGGCGCCCCATGCCGGGCCGAGCGACGGCCCGCCGGCATCCAGGCAGAGCACCGGCCCGCCTACGGCGTCGCCCGCCAGGTCGGCGACCGCCCGGCCCGGGCCGACCTCGATCCACAGGTCGGCCATGGGGCGCGCCGCCGCCAGCGCCGCGGTGACGCGCACCGGCGAGGGGACCTGCCGCAGCAGCAGGGCGGTGAGGTCGGCCCGCGGCGCCAGGAGGCCGCCGTCGGCCGTCGAGGCGACCGGACGGCGCAGCGGGTGCCAG
>JASLEW010000611.1 GCA_030150965.1 Thermoanaerobaculia bacterium
CCGGGCGGGCGGCCGGCCGGCGGCGCCGGGCGCCTTCCGGACTGCCGGGGATGCGGGGGGCATGGGCCGGATTCTGCCACGAAACAGGTATCATCAGCCCATGGCGTCAGGACCCCGCGGCTCCAGCCTGCCGCTCTTTCCCCTGCCCGACGTCGTGCACTTCCCGCGCACCGAGCTGAAGCTGCACGTCGCCGAGCCCGCCTCGCGCCTCCTGGTGCGCGACCTGATCGAGCAGGAGGAGGGGGCGCGCTGGATCGGCACCGTGCTGATCAAGCCCGGGCCGAGCCGCGACGCCGCCGGCCGGCCCGAGATCTTCCCCGGCGGCACCGCCAGCCGCCTGCTGGACGCCGAGCTGCTGCCGGACGGCCGCTCCAACATCGTGTTGCACGGCGAGTTCCGCTTCGTCATGCAGCGCGAGGAGTCCGCCGGCCCCTATCGCCGGGCGCTGGTCGAGCCGCTCCAGGAACCCTGGCTCAACGAGCACGACGCCGGTGTGCAGGCGGTGCGCAGCGGCCTGGTGAACCTCCTGGAACGGCTGTCGTCGGAGCTCGGCGACAGGTTCCCGTTCGGCGCCGAGGAGCTGGAGGCGCTGGGCGACCAGTGCCGTTTCGAGGAGCTGGTCAACCGCATCGCCGCCGGCCTCGACGTGCCGCCGCTGCGCAAGCAGCTGCTGCTCCAGGAGGCGCTGCCGGACCGCGGCCTGTCGGTGCTGTCGATCCTGCGCAGCCGGCAGCACGTGCTGGACAAGCTGCGGCCGTTCCGCCACCTGGCGGACAACCACCTGCTCAACTAGCGCGCCAGAGCCGAGCGGCAGGCAGGGCGCCCGAAGCCAGATTCCGTGCTCTCGATCCGCGATCCGGTCCACGGCTTCATCCGCGCCGATCCGCTGGAGGCGGCGCTCGTCGCCAGCCGGCCGTTCCAGCGGCTGCGCTTCATCCACCAGCTCGGCTTCACCTTCCTGGTCTACCCCGGCGCCGAGCACAGCCGCTTCAGCCACGCGCTCGGCGCCATGCACCTCGCGGGGCGGGTCTACGACGCGCTGTGCGCCAAGGGGAGCGGCCTGCTGCCGGCCGGCGACCGCGCCCCGGAGCGCCGCCTGGCGCGGGCCGCCGCGCTGCTGCACGACCTCGGCCATGCGCCGTTCAGCCACTCGGCCGAGGAGCTGTTCGAGGGCGGCATCGACCACGAGGAGATGACGCGGCGCCTGATCCGCTCGCCGGAGATCGCCGGGATCTTCGCGCGCTTCGGCGATGGGCTCACGCCGGACGACGTGGCCCGCCTGCTGGGCGGCGGCGGCGGCCAGGCCGCGGGCGCCCCGGGGCAGCTTGCGGCGAGCGGCGCGCCCGGCGAGAGCGCGGGGGGCGCGGCGCGGCAGCTCCTGGCCCAGGTGATCTCCGGCGAGCTCGACGTGGACAAGATGGACTACCTGCTGCGCGACAGCCTGTACTGCGGCGTGCGCTACGGCACCTTCGACCTGGAGCGGCTGCTCGACACCATGGTGCCGCTGGCCGACGAGGAGCGCGGCAGCTGGGGCATCGGCGTCGACGAGGGCGGCGTGCACGCCCTGGAGGCGCTGGTGATGGCGCGCTATTACATGTTCACCCAGGTCTATTTCAACGCCACCGGCAAGGCGCTGGAGCTGCACCTGAACGCCTGGCTGGAGGAGACCGGCAGGCGCTGGGCGGCGGAGCCGGAGCGCTTCCTGGCCGAGGACGACGTGGCGATGTGGACGGAGATGCGCGCCTCGCCCAGCCCGCACGCCCGCGCGGTGGTGGCCCGCCAGCACTTCCCCGTCGCCTTCGAGACCCGCGAGCACCTGGAGCGCGAGGAGAAGGAGCGCTTCGAGAAGCTCCTGCCGCGGCTGCGCGAGCGCTTCGGCGCCGGCAACCTCCTGCTCTCGAACTCCGCCAAGGACCCGCACCGCATGGGCAAGAGCCGCACCCGGGTGCTGGTGCGGCGCTTCGACGGCTCGCTCGAGCCGATGGAGCGGGCGAGCCAGTTCATCCGCCACCTGGCGCGCATCGACCGCTACCGCGTCTACACCCCGGCGCCGCTGCGCGAGGCGGTGGCGCACGACCTGCGGCAGTGGTGGGGGTAGGACGCGGCGAGCGGCGTCAGACCATCCGCAGATCGATCAGCTTGCCGAGGGGAGCAAAGGCGTCCCGGTCGCGGGTGTAGAGGGGGAGGCCGTGGGCGAAGGCGGTGGCGGCGATCCAGAGGTCCATGACCCTGGCTCTCGGTTGACGGCCGGCGCTCTTGACCGTGTGGGCGATACGCGCGAAGGCACGGGCCACCGCGGTGTCGATGAGAATGGGGTGAAACCCTGCTTCCACCTGGCCGAGGCGCTCCAGGCGATGGCGCCGCGTTTCGTCGTCCTTCGCCGCGAGCACCCCATAGTGCAGCTCGGCCAGGGTTGCCACGGAGATGGCAGCCTCTGCGGGAAGGCCGTCCAACCGCACCTCGTCGGCGTGGGCGATGATGACCGAGGTATCGAGGAGCCCGCGGCTCATTCCGCTTCCCAGCGGCTGGCGAGCCCATCCAAGGAGCTGGCAAGGTCAGCCTGATCCTCGAAGAACCGCGGGTCGCGTGCACCGGAGCGCAGGATCGCCAGGACCTCGCCGGCCTTGAGCCATTGCCGGCGGGGAAGGGGGCCCAGCTGGGCCACCGGTCTGCCGCCGACCGTGATCGTCAGGTTCTCGCCGGCCTCCGCCCGTCGCAGCACCTCGCCGCTGCGGTTTCTGAGCTCCCGATGAGGGATCGAGGACATTGCCGAAGTGTAGCACAAGTGCTACGTCGGGGCAGCGTTCCATGCTCAGCGGGCATGGGGAGCCGGGAGCGGGGGGCTCGCGCGAGCGAGCTCAGCCCAGGAGGTCGCGCAGCGCCTCGGCGAGGTCCGGGAAGCGGAAGGTGTAGCCGGCGGCGAGCAGGCGCCGCGGCAGGGCGCGCTGGCTGGCCAGGAGAGCGCCGGCCATCTCGCCGAGGACGAGGCGGAGGGCGGCGGCCGGGGCCGGCAGGACGCTGGGGCGGTGGAGCTGGCGGCCCAGGGCGTGGGCGAAGTCGGCGTTGGTGACCGGCCGCGGCGCGCAGAGGTTGTAGGGGCCGCGGGCCGCGGCGCTCGCCAGGAGGAAGAGCATCGCCTCCGTCTCGTCGGCGTGGTGGATCCAGGGGAACCACTGGCGGCCGTTGCCCAGCGGGCCGCCGGCGCCCAGGCGGAACGGCGGCAGCATCTTGGCCAGAGCCCCGCCGCCCGCGTCGAGCACGATGCCGGTGCGCAGCACGGCGCGCCGCACCCCGAGCTCCTCCACCGGCGCGGTCGCCGCCTCCCAGGCGGCGCAGACCTCCGCCAGGAAATCGGCGGCCGGCGGGGCCGGCGGGTGGTCCTCGCTCAGCTCCCGGTCGCCGGCGTCGCCGTAATAGCCGACCGCCGAGGCCTGGAGCAGCACGGACGGCGGGCGCCCGGCGGCGGCGGCATGACGGATCGCCGCGGTCACCGCCTCCCCCGCCTCGACGCGGCTGGCGCGGATGCGGCGCTTGCGCTCCGCCGTCCAGCGCCCGGCGGCGACCGGCTCCCCCGCCAGGTTGACCACCGCCGTGCCGGCGGTGAGCAGCGCCTCCCATCCCGCCGCCGTGCGGCCGTCCCAGCGCTCGGCGCGCGCCCCTGCCGGCAGGGCGCGCACGCGGGCGGGATCGCGCGACAGCACGACGACCTCGTGGCCCCGGGCCGCGAGTGGCGCCACCAGGGCCAGCCCGATCCGGCCCGACCCGCCGGTGATCAGCACTCGCATCCGCGCGGCCTCAAGCGGGGGTTGAGCATCAGGGCCACCTCGCCTTGAGCCCCAGCTGAACGATAGCGATCGCAAGCCCGATGCCATTGGCGGCGATCAGGGGCGGCTTCTCCACCAGCAGACCATAGCTCAACCAGAGCGCGCAGTTCAGCAGGTAGAGGATCACCGTGCCCTGCGCGACATCGCTCATCTCCTTGGTACGAAAGGCTTTGATGACCTGGGGCAGCATCATCAGCGTGGCCGTGACGGCGGCCGCGTAGCCGGTCGCGTCGGTCAGGGAGGGCATCTCGATTCTCCATGGTCCCAGGGTCGGGTATTGACGGCCTGGGACAACTGTGTATACTCAGTATATGGATGTGCACAGTGGCCTGGTGATCTCGCGGTCGGACGGTCGTCCGATGTACCTCCAGATCATGGAGCAGATCAAGCAGCGCGTGGCCGTGGGCGACTGGCCGCGCGGCGAGGAGATCCCCTCGATCCGGCAGCTGGCGATGGAGCTCAACATCAGCGTCATCACCATCAAGCGCGCCTACCTGGAGCTGGAGCGGGAAGGGGTCATCGTGACGCAGCAGGGCAAGGGCTCGACCGTCGCCATGGACGCCGGCCTGGGCGCCAGGCTGTACGGCCAGGACCTGGAGCGCCACCTGGAGCAGGCCGCCCGGCTGGGCGCGCTGCTCGGCCTCACGCCCGCGGAGCTGGGAGCCCGGCTGCAGGAGGCCTGCGACCGGCAGGAGCGCGGAGCGCTTCCCGAAGAGGAGGAGGAATCATGACGGCTTTGGCGGTGCACCTCGCCGGGGTGAGCAAGAGCTATCCCCACTTCACGCTCGACGACATCGACCTGGAGCTCCCCGAGGGGAGCATCATGGGCCTGATCGGCGCCAACGGCGCCGGCAAGTCCACGACCATCCGCATCCTCATGGGGCTGGTCCATCAGGACCGCGGCACGGTGCGGGTGCTCGGCCACGCCATGCCGGCCGAGCAGGCCGAGGCCAAGCGCGAGGTGGGCTTTGCCTCCGAGGATCTGCGGCTCTACGGCGCCGCCACCCTCGCCTGGCACATCGGCTTCATCCGCTCGATCTACCCGGCCTGGGACCAAGGCTACGCCGAGCAGCTCCTGCGGCGCTTCGACCTCAAGGCGGAGCAGCGGATCAGGGGGCTGTCGCACGGCCAGCGGGTCAAGGCCGCGCTGCTGCTGATCCTCGCCCGCCGCCCGCGTCTCCTGGTGCTCGACGAGCCGACCACCGGGCTCGACCCGGTGGCCCGTCACGAGGTGCTCGACGAGCTGATGAGGGTGCTCGCCGACGACCGGCGCACCATCCTCTTCTCCTCGCAGAACACCCTGGACGTCGAGCAGATCTCGGATCAGATCGCCTTCATCGACCGCGGCCGGATCATCGCCGCGGACGACAAGGAATCCTTCCTGGAGCGCTGGCGCCGGGTGCGCCTGGAGGTGCCGGCCGGGGTCCGGCTGCCCGCCCTGCCCGGCGTCGTCGGCACGGGCGGCGGCGGGCGGCTGGTGGTGCTGACCACGGACCGCTACGAGCCGGCGATGACCGCCGCGCTGCAGGCGGCCGGCGCCACCGTGCAGGCGGTCGACGCCATGACCCTGGAAGAGATCTTCATTGCCAACGTGCAGAGTAGAAGGGAGGGATTGGCCGCATGAGCTCCCCACGCATGAACTACGCCATGGTCAAGCGCCTGGTCCTCAAGGACTGGCATTTCCAGCGCTGGCCGATCCTGGGCTACCTGCTCGCCGGCGCCGTGTCGCTGGTCCTGGTCGGCCTGGGCAGCGAATGGTCGTTCTACACCGGGTGCATCCTGCTGTTCACCGTGCTCATCGCGCTGGGCATCCAGCTCCCCATGGCGACGATCATCAACGAGCGCAAGGAGCAGAACCTGGCGTTCGTCATGAGCCTGCCGATCTCGCCCCGCGAGTACACGCTGGCCAAGGTCGCGGCCAACCTGCTGATCGTGCTGCTCCCCTGGGCGGCGATCACCGGTGCCAGCCTGGCGCTGCTCGCGGCCCGCACCAGCCTGCCGGCGGGGCTGATCCCGTTCGCCGCCGTGGCGCTCACCGAGATCCTGGTGAGCTCGTGCCTGCTCCTGGCGGTGGCGCTGGTGAGCGAATCGCAGGGCTGGACCATCGGCGTGATGGTCTTCGGCAACCTTTTCTTCCAGGTCTTCCTCTACTGGGTCTCGCACATCCCCAGCATCGCCGCCGGGATGAAGGGCCGCAGGGCGGTCTGGGGCCCGGCGGCCATCGGCCTGCTGCTGGCCGAGGCGGCCGCCATCGTCGTGCTGCTCGGCCTCACCTTCTACTGCCAGTCGAGGAAGACGGACTTCGTTTAGAGCGGCGGTCCGAGCCGGCGGAGCCGTCGCGGGCACCGCAGCCGTCACCGCCGGCGCAGCCGGTTCCGGCTTCAACGCAGCTTTCTTGAGGAGTGGTCATGATGAAGATGCATGACGTGGGGAGAGGTGTGTCCATGGCCGGCCGCAACGTGCCGCTCGGCCGTCTGCGGATCTTCCTCGTGCTCCTGGTGGTGGCGCACCACGCGGCGCTCGCCTACGTGCAGTTCGCGCCGCCGCCCGCGCGTTCGCTCGCCACGCAGCCCATGCTGTGGCCGGCCTTTCCGGTGGTCGACGCGCACCGCGCGCCGGGGCTCGATCTGCTGGTCGGCTGGAACGACACGTTTTTCATGTCGCTGTTCTTCCTCCTCTCCGGGTTCTTCGCCTGGCCCAGCCTGGAGCGCAAGGGGAGCGCGGCCTTCCTCCGCGACCGCGTGCTGCGGCTGGGCCTGCCCTTTGCCGTTGGCGCCGCCGTCCTGGCGCCGCTGGCCTACTACCCGGCCTACCTCCAGACCGGGGCCGACCCGCATCTCGGCGCGTTCCTGCGCGTGTGGACGGGCCTCGGAGCCTGGCCGGCCGGCCCGGCGTGGTTCCTCTGGGTGCTCCTCGCCTTCGGCGCCGCCGCCGCGGCGGCCCACCGCCTCCGGCCCGGTTGGGGGGCGGCGCTCTGCCGGCTGACCGAGAGGCTCTCCCGCCGGCCGGCCGCCTGGTGCGGCGCCCTCATCGGGGTCTCGGCGCTCGCCTACCTGCCGATGGCGGCGCTGTTCCACCCCGAGACCTGGTCGCACCTCGGCCCCTTCTGGGTGCAGACCAGCCGGCTCCTCCACTACGCGGTCTATTTCTGCGCCGGCGCCGGTCTCGGAGCGGCGGGAGCGGCCGGAGCGGCGGGAGCGGCTGGAGCGGTGGGAGCGGCCGAGGTCGGGGCGGCGCGCACGCTCACGCCGGGCCGTGGAGCCGACGGCACCGGTGCCAAGAGCACCGCCGACGGTGCCGGCCGTGCCGGTGCACCGGCCGGCGCCGGCAGCCTTGGGCTGCTCGATCCGGCGGGGAAGCTCGCCCGCCGCTGGCCGCTGTGGGCAGCGGCGGCAATCGCCGCCTACGGCCTGGCGCTCGCCGCGCTGCTCGTGATCCTCCAGACGCTCCCCAAGGGCGGCCCCGGACCGGGCCTTGCGGCCTGCGGCAACCTGGCGTTCGTGCTGTCGTGCGCCTGCTCCTCGCTCGCCTGCCTGGCGGTCGTCGCCCGCTTTGGCCGGCGGGAGCGGCGGGAGCGGCGGGAGCGGCGCGCGGCAAGAAGCTTCGAGGCCAACGCCTACGGCATCTACCTGCTGCACTACGCCGCCGTGAGCTGGCTCCAGCTCGCGCTCCTCGGCGCCGGCCTGCCGGGCGGCGTCAAGTGGCTGGCGGTCGGCGCCGGCGCGGTGGCGGTGAGCTGGGGCCTCTCTGCCGCGCTGCGCCGGCTGCCGGGCGTGGCGCGGGTGGTGTAGGAGTCCGAGAAAGCCGCGGGCTCCTCGCGGCGCGGACGCTTTCGTCGCCGGCGTCAGCACCCTGGTTCGAGACGCCGTCGACCGCGCCTTCGCTGGCTTCGGGTGCGCGGCAGGCTGGCGAGGCGCGCGCGAAGAGGCCCACAGGCAGGCTGCGATCGCCGCGGCACAGACGGCAAGAGGACGAAGCGCAGCGAGCTTGCCGCTGAGAGAACCGCACCCACTGCTACGACGCCTTCATCAGCTACCGTCGCTCTGAGGGTTCCAGCATGGCTGCATGGCTGCAGAACAGTTTGCAAGACTGGCGGCCGCAACTTGCCGCTCGGCCGGCTGCGCAGTTTCCTGGCGCTCCCGGTGTGGCGCACTACGCGGCGCTCGGCGGCGCCTACGGCCTCGCGCTCGCCATGCTCCTTGCGATCCTCCAGACGCTCGCCAGGGGGGCGGCCCCAGGCCGGGCTCGCCGTGTAGAGCATCTTGCCCTCACGCGCCGCCTGGGGCCATGCCCGCGGCCTCGCGGTAGCGGATCTCGACCACCGGCACCAGCCAGGATTTGCAGCACAGGCTCGCCTGGTACCCGGGGCTCGAATCCACGGCCCGCCGTTCGACCAGCGCCACGACGCGGATCTCGTCGGGCTGGCCGGAGGGGCCGAGGGCCGCGGCCCATGCCTTCCGGCCGGCCTGCGACAGCGCCGCGACGGGCTCTGCCGAGGCGTCGACCAGCTCGATCCTGGCGCCGGGGCCGCGGCGGGCGGTGAGGAGATCGCCTGGCTCGAGGCGGTCGAGCCGGGCATGGATCGCGTCGTCCGCCGGCCGCCGGCCGGCGAAATCGAGGAAGAGGTCGGCCAGCTCCAGCAACACGAAGCGCCGCGACAGGACGTCGGCGGGCGGCCGCTCCGGCGCCGCCTCCAGCACCTCCAGGTCGGCGGCGCCGAGGCACGGCGCCTTCAGGTCGGCAGTGCCAGGGCCGTGCGCCCTCGGATCGGAGACGTCGAGGCTCGGCACTCCCAGATCCGCGGTGCCAGGGCCGTGCGCCCTCGGATCGGAGACATCAAGGCCCGGCCCTTCCAGATCGGCGGCGCCGAGGCTCTGCGCCTTCGGATCGGAGGCGCCGAGGCCTGGCGCTCCCAGATCCACGGCGGCGAGGCCCGGCGCCCCCGGTTGGGCGCTGTCGCCCTGTGCTTCAGGCTGCTCGGCACCGCCGCCCGCCGCGCCCTCGGCGATGAGGCGCACGTGCGGGTTGGCCTCGTCGCGGCGCTGCACGAGGGCCAGGGTATCGCGGGCGCGGGTCATGCCCACGTAGTAGAGGCGCCGCTCCGCCTCCCTGTCTTCGGCCTCCCTGTCTTCGCCGACGCCGCCGACGCCGCCGGCATCGCCAGCGCCACCGATATCGCCAATATCGCCAATTCCGCCAAGTCCGGTCATTCCGCCCATTCCGCCGCCGTGGCCGAAGCTGCGCGGCGTCCAGCCGCCGTCGGCGATCACCACGTGCGGGAACTCCAGCCCCTTGGCGCTGTGCACGGTGCCGAGGTAGATGCCGTCGCCGCCGTCGGCGCGCACCGGATCCCGCCGGCGCTCGATCAGGGCGAAGCGGAGGAGGTCGTGCGCCGACTCCGCCGCGGTCTGCACGTCGCCGGTCTCGTCGCGCCAGTCGGCGAGGATCTCGCGCAGCAGCGCCGTCCACGGATTGGGGGGCGCCGGGCCCGCCTCGGCCCGCGGGAGGAGCGCCAGCAGCTCGGACGGCCGCACGCCCTGGCCCGCAGGCCGGTCCGCCAGCGCCGCGAGGAGGCGCGCGATCTCGCGGATGCGGTGCAGCGGCGGCAGCCGCTCGCGGTCGGGGGCCCAGGTGAGCGGCAGCGCCCGGCTCTCGCACAGGGCGCGGATCGGCTCCAGGTCGCGGCGGGTGCGGGCGAGGACGGCGCAGTCGCGCCAGGCCAGGTCAGGGTCGAGCTGCCGCAGGCCGAGCAGGTGCTCGACGACCGCCGCCGCCTGCTCGCCGCCGCCGGCGACGCGCAGCAGCTTGACCCGGCCCTGGCCCACGGGATCGCGCTCCGCCCAGCGTCCGCCCGCGGGCTGCTCGCGCCGTGCGGCGTTCCGCCGCACCGGGTGGTCCTGCTTCAGGCGGTCCCGGTTGTGCCGGATCAGCCGGTTGGCACAGCCGATGATGTGGGCGCTGGAGCGGAAGCACTCGACCAGGTAGTGCACCCGGGTGCCGGGATAGTCCTCCTGGAAGCGGCGCAGGAACTCGACCTTGGCGCCGTTCCAGCCGTAGATGGTCTGGTCGTCGTCCCCCACCGCCAGGATCGGCAGCCGGCGGTCCGGCTCGTCCTCGCGCCGCCCGGCGAGGAGACCGATCAGCTCGTACTGCGCCGCGTTGATGTCCTGGTACTCGTCGACCAGCACGTGGCTGAAGCCGGCCAGCAGCCGATCGCGCATCGGGGCGCCCAGGCCCGCGGCCGGCGCGGCGCCGGCTTCCGGCTGGCGCAGCAGCCGGTTGGCGGCGGCGATCAATCCGTCGAAGTCGGGCTCCGCGGCGGCGGCGCCGCGGCCGGCGGCGGACGCGAGCGAGGTGCCGGTGAGGCGCAGCGCCAGGCCATGGTAGGTCTGCACCACGACGCCGCGCGCATCGTCGCCCACCAGCTCGCGCAGGCGGCGCGAGACCTCGCGCGCGGCGGCGCGGTTGAAGCACGCCACCAGGATGGAGCGGGCCGGCACCCGTTCGATCCGCAGCAGGTGGGCGCAGCGGTGCACGACCACCCGCGTCTTGCCCGCGCCCGGGCCGGCGAGGACCAGGAGGCTGGCGTCGGCCGGCGCGGTGACCAGGCCCCGCTGCGCGGCGTCGCCCAGGCACTCCACGATGCGGCGGTAGGACTCCCTGCCGGTGGCGCGCGCCAGCATCGCCGCCTCGCCCGGGAAGTGGCGGCGGGAGAAGGCCGCGCGGCCGCGGGCGAAGTAGTCGTCCACCAGCCCCTGGGCGCGGCCGATGTCGCGGAGCCCCAGCTCGGCGTAGCGGGCCATGACGTGGATCTGGAAGTTGCGCTCCCGGTAGTGCTCCCTGAGCGGCCGGTAGTCCCATTCGGTGTAGCGGCGGTTGCGCTGCCCGCGGCGCAGGCGGATGGTCATCGCCTGGCGGAACACCGCCAGGCCCTTCTGCAGCTGGATCACCTCCAGGTCGTGCAGGAAGAGGAGGGCCCGCTCGGCGGCCCGGTCAGGCTCGGGGGTGCGGGGCCCGAGGTCGAGGTCGCGGCGCAACGCCGCCGCCAGATCGAGGATGCCGAAGGCGACCTGCACCGGTTTCTGCCCCTGCTGCCGCTTCGCCCGCTCCAGGAGCTCGCCGAGGACGCGTCCGGCCACGGCGC
Organism: Thermoanaerobaculia bacterium; assembly: GCA_030150965.1. GTDB lineage: Bacteria > Acidobacteriota > Thermoanaerobaculia > Multivoradales > UBA5704 > JASLEW01. The sequence continues at coordinate 10,969 of JASLEW010000611.1, forward strand.
TGCGGTGGGCCGCCAGCCCGCGGACCTCGGACCAGCCCCCCTGGAGGCGCAGCCCGTAGTGGTGGCGCGAGCGGTGGGCGAGCGCCAGGAGGCTCGGGCGCCCGGGCTCGCCGGCGCCCTCGCGCGCCAGCCCCCGCAGCAGGCGGCGCAGCGTGTCCGGATGGCTGGCGAGGCCGCGGTCCAGCAGGCCCTGGTTGAGCCAGCGCAGGGAGAGCTCATGCCAGGCGCCCACCGCCGCGTCCGGTATCCAGGAGGCCAGGAGCTCCAGCATCTCGCGCTCCAGCCGGCACAGGGCCTTGAAGGCGGCGGACGCCCCTCCCTGGCCGCGCGGCTTGACGAAGGCGGTCAGCTGCAGGCCGCCCTCGATCAGGCCGGCGAGAGCCATCCGGTCGAGGATGCGCATCACCACCTCGCCGGCGCGCGCGGGGGTGCCGCCGGCGCCGCCGGCGTCCCACGCGGCGGCGGCATCGGCGGCTGGCTCCGCGCTCGGCGCGGCCGGCGCGGTCCCCGCGAGCATCGCGAGCGCCGGGAGCTCGACGAGCTGATCGGCGGTCACCCCGCGGTTGGGCTCGCCGTTCAGCAGGACCGCCAGGACCGCCAGCCAGACCTCGCGCTCGGCGGGGTCCAGGGGCGGCTTCAGTCGATCGATCTGCTCACCGGCATCCTTCAGGCTCCCGATGCGCGGACGCCCCTGGAAGACCTGGGTGCTGTTCTCGTTGCGCTCGACCAGGTCGGCCCGCTCCAACCAGGCGACCGCGGTCTTGACCTTGGTGTCGGCGTCGCGGTCGCCCGCCTCGAAGCTGGTCTCGACCTCGTCGCTCGCCAGCAGCTCGCCGCTGGTGACCACCGCCTCCAAGGCGCCGCCGCGCGTCCTGCGCGCCAGGAGCCGCAGGCCGCGCAGGACCTGGGCGATGTCGCGGCGGCTCAGGCGGCTGCCGGCGGCGAGATGGAACTGGCGCTCGACGTCGGGCTCGGCGAAGAGCAGCACGCAGCGCGCGGCCCGGCCGTCCCGGCCGGCGCGGCCGGCCTCCTGGAGATAGCTCTCCAGCGACCCGGGGAGGTCGCCGTGGACGACCAGCCGCACGTTCTGCTTGTCGATCCCCAGGCCGAAGGCGTTGGTGGCGCAGACCACCCGCAGGGCGCCGTCCTCGAACGCCTTCTGGACGCGGAGCTTCTCCGGCGGCGGCAGGCCGGCGTGAAAGGCGGCGGCCGGCAGCGCACTGGACGCCAGGAGCTCGGCGGCGCGGGTGGCGCCGCGGCGGGTGGCGAAGTACGCCACCACCGCGCCGTCCGGGGAGGCCGCCAGCTGCTCCGCCACCAGGGCCTGGACGCGGGCGAGCTTCGCCGCCGGGGAGACCGCCTCGACCGCGAAGCTCAGCTCCGGGCGCCGGAGGTTCCCGCCCAGGGTCAGCAGCTCGGCGCCCAGCGGCTCGCGGAAGTGGTCGGCGATCTCGCGCGCCACCTCCGGCTTGGCGGTGGCGGTGAAGCAGGCGACCGGCGGCGGCCGGCGGCGGCCCTGAAGCCTGGAGAGGGTGCGGATGAAGCGGCTGGCATAGAGGTAGTCGGGCCGGAAGTCGTGCCCCCACTTCGACAGGCAGTGCGCCTCGTCGAACACCCAGGCGGCGATCTCGCGCTGCGCCACCGCCCGGCGGAAGGAGCGGTTCCGCAGCTGCTCGGGCGAGACGTAGAGGATGGCCACCCCGCCCAGCCGCACCTTGTCGAGCGCCGCGCCGCGCTCGGGCGGGGTGAGCAGGCCGTTGACCGCCGCCGCGCAGTCGAGGCCGGTGCGGCGGTTGAGGTTGGCGACCTGGTCCTGCATCAGCGCCTGGAGCGGCGACAGGACGATGGTGAGCTGGCCGCGCTGGCGGTGGTGGACGAGGGCCGGCAGCTGGTAGCAGAGCGACTTGCCGGCGCCGGTCGGCAGCATGGCGAGGAGCGGCCGGGACGCGGCGAGGTGGGCGGTCACCTTCCGCTGCAGGCTGCCGCCGCCGGCCGCGGTGGGCCGCGGGCGGAACTCCCGCAGCTCGAAGTAGCGCCAGAGCTGCGCTTCGAGGTCATGGTGGGCGCGGCAGTACCGGCACTCCGCGCCGTCGCACGGACGGCCGCGCAGGGCGTCGAGCAGCGCGCGCGTGCGCGGGTGCCGCGCCGCCACCCAGTGCGGCACGATCGAGCTGCTGCCGGCGACCGGCAGCCAGGCGGCGGCGAATCCCCACGCCAGCCGCCCCTCGGGGTCCGCCAGCTCGCGCGCGCCCAGGTCCGCCAGCGCCGCGGCGCAGACCTGCTCGCCGAAGCGCCGGCGGAGGTGCCGCCACGCCTCGGCCGCGGTCAGCGGCCCGCGGCCGGCGAGCTCCGAGAAGAGGACGCGGAGCCCGTCGATGCCGCCGAAGCAGAAGGCGTAGAGGGCCGGCAGCTCCGGCTCGGCGCGGGCGGCGGCGGCGAGGCTGTGCAGGGAGTCGGCGAACAGCCGGCCCGCGAGCGTGGCGTCGGCGAGCGGATCGCTCATCGCCTCGCGCACCAACTTGTAGCCCTTGACCAGCCGGTGGTAGGGGTTCTCGGGGAAGGCCAGGGGCGAGAGGTACAGGGTGTCGATCGCCGGCTTGCGCAGCAGGGAGAGGCCCGGGGCGTGGCGCGCCAGGACCGGCAGGTCGTGATCGAGGACGTTGTGGCCGAGGACGAGCTCGGCGCCCGCGGCGAAGCTGTCCAGCCGGGCGAGGGCCTTCCCGAGCGGTACGCCGTCCGGTGCGCCATCCTGGTAGGAGAAGGTGTCGCCGCGGAAGATGGCGCCGATCTTCAGGATGCGCCGCTGGCCCAAGGTCTCCAGGTCGAGCAGGAGGCAGCGCTGGAGGAACCGCTGGGACATGCAGCGGGAGTTTAGGACGAAATCTCCTGCCGTGATGCGTGACTCCGCGGGCTCGCACCAGGGCGCTGAGCGCACGATGGCGCAGCGGCCCTCGCCAGGCTGAAGGGCTCGAGGCTCCCAACGGCCCAATCGAGAAGTTGCTCGACGAGTCGGTCGCCGGATTGCTGTGTGCTGCGGGCCTGGAATCCGGGGCCCCTACCAATCCACCGCCAGGCGCAGCCGCACGTCGCGCCTACGGTCGTGGTAGTGCAGGCACCCTTCGCGGCGGCCGTGGAGATAGAGGTCGCGGAGGATCTCGACGTCGTGGCGGCAGTACTCCTCGACCAGGTCCAGGCGCCCCTGCCTGACCCATTCGAGGGACTGGAGCCCGTCGGCGGACTTGGCGGCGCCCAGGGTGTCCTGGGCCAGGCGGCCGAGGCCGACGCGGAAACCCAGGCGGTGGTGGACGTCCTCCAGCAGATCGAAGGTGGGCAGGGTGCGGCAGTAGTCCTCGCCGGTGTAGCCGGAGAGCACGCCGTAGTCGAAGCGCTTGATGTTGAAGCCCACCACCAGGGTGGCCTGGCGCAGCGCCGCCGCCAGGTCGCGCACCTGGCCCTCGCCGTAGGTGACGAAGCGCCCCTCCTCCAGGAAGCAGGCGACGGCGATCGCCACCCCCATGCGGTGACAGTTGCCGAAGCCGCCGACCTCGGAGGCCGCGCGCAGGGTCTCGACGTCGAACAGCACGGTCAGCGGCCGCTCGCGGTGGCGCTTCGCCTGATCGGCCGAGAGGCCGCCGAGCGCTGCCGGCGCCGCGGCCCGCTCCCGCCCGGCGGTGGGCAGGCGGGCGCGCCGCCAGGTCTCGCCGCCTGGCCCTCCCGGCCAGGCCGGCTCCTCCAGCCCGTCCGGCCCCGTGGGCTCGTTCGGCTCCTCGGGCTCCTCCGGCTGCGGCGGCGCCGCCGCCTGCGTCCCCTCCCCCACCTCCGGCCAGCGCACCGGCGCGAGCGGCGGCACCGGCGCCACCGCCGCCTGCTCGCGTCCGAGCAGCAGGCGCAGGATGCGCATGGCGCCGGGCTTGTCGAGCGGGCGGTTGCCGTTGCCGCACTTCGGCGACTGGATGCAGGAGGGGCAGCCGGCCTCGCAGGGGCAGCCGCCGATCAGCTCCAGCACCCGGTCGAGCAGGCCGTCCAGGTCCTCATAGACGCGGGCGGTGATGCCCACGCCGCCGGGGTGGCCGTCGTAGACGAAGACCGCGCCGCAGCCGACCTCGGGGTGGAAGGGGTAGGAGATGCCGCCGATGTCGCCGCGGTCGCAGAGGGCGAGCAGGGGGAAGAGCGAGATCGCCGCGTGCTCGCTGGCGTGCAGGGCGCCCAGGAAATGCTCGCCGGCGCGGCGCAGCGTCTCCTCGAAGTGGCGCGGCGCCTGCCACCAGAGGCCGACGGTCTCGAAGTGGGTGGGCGGCAGGTCGAGCGGCGTCTGGTCGATGGTCTCCTGGCCGTGGATGCGCTTGCGCTCGAAGCCCACCACCCACTCGGTCACCTTGAGGCGCCCGAGCGCCGCGGTGAGCGGACCGGTGGAGCCGGTCCGCAGCACCTCCAGGATCTCGGTCTGCTTCTCGGTGAGAGGCACGGTGAAGTAGTCCAGCTCCGCCGCCACCGTGCGCACCCGGCGGTCGTCCAGCTCCAGCTCCTCGACCAGGTACTGCCGCCCGGCGTGCAGGTAGACCGCCCCCGGGTGGCACTCGTGAAGGGCGCGCACGCCGTCGATGGTGCCGATGGTCCGGCCGCGGCCGTCGAGGATCGCGTAGGTGTTGCCGCTGCCGCGCAGGTTGACCAGGCGCTGCGGCCGCTGGCGCAGGCAGTAGATCTCGCGCTCGGCCGCCGCTCCGCCGGCCGCCGCCGCACCCGTGTGCTCGCCGGCGCCTGCCCCGCCGCCGGCCGCCTCGCCGGCCGGCCGCTCCTCCGTCTTCGCTTCCTCCTCCGCGGCCTCCGCGGCGGCCTGCAGCAGCAGGCCGCGCGCGAGCAGCTCGTCGACGCAGGCGCGGTGGCGCTCCAGGTAGGCGGCGTCCTGGCGCGGCGCGAGCGGCAGCTCGGCGGCGGCGCACAGCAGGTGGGCGCGCGCCACCGGCTCGTTGGCCGGATCGACCACCAGGCGCTCGCACGGGCGCTCCAGGAACTGCTCCGGGTGGTCGAGGAAGTACTGGTCGAGGGCGTCGGGCATCGCCACCATGGCGGTGATCGACTCGCGCCCCTGGCGGCCCACCCGGCCCGAGCGCTGCCAGGTGGCCATCATGCTGCCGGGATAGCCGACCAGGATGCAGGCGTCGAGGCCGCCGACGTCGATGCCCATCTCCAGCGCCGAGGTGGAGATCACCCCTTCGAGGGCGCCGCTGAAGAGCGACTGCTCGATCTGGCGCCGCTCCTCCGGCAGGAAGCCGGCGCGGTAGGAGGCGACGCGCGCCGCGAGCGCCGGCTGCTCGCGCCGCAGCCAGGAGTAGAGCAGCTCGGTGATGCGCCGCGCCTTGGTGAAGACGATGGTCTTGAGCCCGGCGTCCAGGCAGCGGACGAACAGGCGCAGCGCCGCGGTGTAGGGCGACCCCTCCGGGCGCAGCAGCAGCAGGTGCCGTCCCTCGCGCGGCGCGCCGGACTCGGTGATCCAGTGGAAGGTGCGGCCGGCCAGGTCGGCGGCGAAGCCGCCGGCGTTGGCGGCGGTGGCCGAGGAGGCGATGAGCACCGGGTCGCCGCCCACCGACCGGCAGAGGCGCAGCAGCCGCTGCAGCACGTGGTGGAAGTGGCTGCCGAAGATGCCGCGGTAGGTGTGCAGCTCGTCGAGCACGATCCACGACAGGTCGGCGAGCAGCGGCCCCCACTGCGTCCAGTTGCCGAGCAGCGCCCGGTGCAGCATGTCCGGGTTGGAGATCAGCACCCGCGGCGGGTCGCGGCGGATCGCCGCGCGGCGGGCCGTCGGCGTGTCGCCGTCGTAGATCTCGCAGTCCGCGCTGCCCACGAACTGGGAGCCGCCCGCGCCGGCCCTTCCCGCCGGCTGCGCGGCCGCCAGCCCGGCGTCGCCGGCCAGCTGGCGGAGCTTGCCCAGCTGATCCTGGCCGAGCGCCTTGAGGGGGAAGAGGAAGAGCCCGCGGCCGGGTCCGCCGGCCGCCGCCTCCTCCAGCGCCGGCAGCTGGAAGATCAGCGACTTGCCGGAGGCCGTCGGGGTGGTGACGAGCACGTCCTCGCGCCGCCGCACCGCCGCGATCCCGGCCGCCTGGTGGCTCCACAGCCGCTCCACGCCGCGGCGCGCCAGGGCCCCGGCCAGCGCCGGCGGCAGCGGCGGATCGAGATCGCCGTAGACCGGCGGCGAGGGCGGCAGGTAGGCGGTGTGGACGATCTGCGGCCCGAGGCGGGCGTCGCTGGCGAGGTCTTCGACCAGCGACGCGAGATCGGTGGACGGGACCGCATTACGGCTCATTCACGCCATTGTACTGTCCCCGAGCCCGAAGCTCACAGCGGGGGCCGGCAGCGGCAGCAGCGCCGGGAAGCGCCGCTGCCGGCCCGCGGGGCCCGGGAGGCGGCCCGGCTACAGCCGGGTGGCGAGCGCCGCCTCGACGTGGCTGCGGTAGAGGCGCCCCACCCCCAGGCGCTGGCCGCAGCGCAGGACGGCGATGAGGTCGCCGTAGGGCGTGCGGAGGAACTCGCGCACCGCGTTGATGTTGACCACCGTGGAGCGGTGCACCCGCACGAAGCGGCGGGCCGGCAGCAATCGCTCGACCTCCTTGAGGGTGAGGCGCACCCGGTGGCGCTCGGCGCCGACGTGGAAGCGGACGTAGTTGCCCGCGCCGTCAACCCACTCGAGGTCGGCCTCGTCGACCACGATCACCCGCCCGCGCACCCGCAGGATGAGCTTCGACCCCCAGCCGGCGGCGCCCGGCTCGTCGAGGCGTACCAGGCCGGATCGGGCCAGGCCGTTGCGCCGGGGACGGCCCGCGGCAGGGCTCAAATCGGGGGTCATCTCTCTCGCTTCTGCTCGTTGCATGTTCACGCACCTACCTCCCTCTGGCAAAGAGCCGACCGGGTCCGAAGGTGGTCGGTCACGACGCCGGCACCACCGGCGCCGTGGGCATCGCGAGTCGGCTGCGACCATCTTCTATGCAGGGTATAGGCCATGTTGTATGCCAGAGTTCCAATTGACGGTCTCATTATGGCATCGCCCTTGCCGTTATGGCAACACACCATCCTTCGCCTCCACCCCTTTTGAGGTGGAGTGAATGCTGAAAAAGCACCTGCCATCAGCGTTTACGCCACGTTCCGGGGCTCTCCGCACGGCGGCGAGGACGCCGGCGCCCGGCAAGCCTCCGGGTCCAAGGCGGGCTGCCCTCCCCGCCGGTTCCGGGTGGGTGAGCCGGCGGCGGAGCCCCTGCCGGCGGCCCTTCCCTTCAGGAAATTGAAGCGCGCCGGTGCGGCCGATTGAATCGCCGCCTGCCGCCGCCGCCGCGGCGGCCCGGCCGGCGCGCCACCGCCGGACGCCGCTCGGAGTCCCTCGCCAGCAGCCCGTCTCCGGGCGGTGGCGGCTTGTCCCCGCCTCCCGCCACCGGGCGATTTTCGGCACCGGCGCTGCACTTTGGCCGGCTCGGCGCCGAGACCTTTCCGAGAGGAGGTGGAGCCGGCCAGCCTGCACGTTTCAGCCATCCGAGAACCTTGAGACTCCGCGCATTGCGCAACCGATCCGCGTTCTCGCGCCCGTCCGGCGAGGACGCCCATCGCAACGTCTGCAAAGGGAGGTCCACAGACAATGAGACGTCATCATCCATGGGCACGCATCCTGGGGGCCGCCATCCTGCTGCTTCTGGTCGGCGGCGGTGCCGCCCTCGCCCAGCTGCAGACCGGGAACCTCTACGGCAAGGTCACCGACACGGAGGGCGCGCCGCTCCCCGGTGTCACCGTGACTCTCGATACCGGCGCCGCCCAGTTGGTCCAGGTCACCGACGGCGAGGGGCTGTACCGCTTCCTCGGCCTGCCGCCGGCCACCATGAAGCTCAAGACCGAGCTGGAGGGATTCTCACCGGTCGAGTACCCGACTGTCGTCATCACCGTCGGTCACAACACCACGGTCAACGTCACCATGGCCGCGGCCATCACCTCGGTCATCACGGTCACCGCCTCGGAGACGCCGCTGCTCGACGAGCGCAAGGTCGGCACCGGCGCCACCGTGTCGGGCGTCGAGCTCAGGGAGATCCCGACCTCCCGCGACCCCTGGTCGATCCTCTCGACCACCCCGGGGGTGCTGACCGACCGCACCAACGTCGGCGGCAGCGAGAGCGGCCAGCAGTCCACCTACATCGGGCCCGGCTCGGTCCAGGGAAATTCGGTGTGGTCGGTGGACGGCGTGGTCATCACCGACATGGCGGCCCTCGGCTCGTCGCCCAGCTACTTCGACTTCGACGCCTTCCAGGAGATGCAGGTGACGACCGGCGGCACCGACACCACGGTCGCCACCGCGGGCGTGGTGGTGAACATGGTCACCAAGCGCGGCACCAACCAGTGGCGCGGCAGCGGCCGCTTCTTCGATACGCCGGGCGCCACCGAGTCGGCGTCCAGCTTCAGCAACAGTCAGCTCGCCGCCGGCCAGGGCGCGGTGCAGACCAACAGCATCTCGAAGATCCAGGACTTCGGCGCCGAGATCGGCGGGCCGGTGGTCAAGGACCACCTGTGGGTGTGGGGCTCCTACGGCGATCAGAAGATCGCCATCGTGGCCCTGGGCGGCGCCACCAACAAGGCCGATGTACCGACGTGGAACGGCAAGGTCAACGCCCAGATCACGCCCAGCAACTCGGCCACCCTCTTCGTGCTGCAGAACGACAAGACGGTCAACGGCCGCGACGCCGGCCCGACGCGCCCCCAGCCCACCACCTGGGACCAGGGGCACCAGGGCTCCAACCCGACGGCGGCCAAGGCCGAGGACACCCAGATCTTCGGTGAGAGCTTCTACCTGACCGGGCTCATCACCGACGTCAACGGCGGCTTCGGCCTGGTGCCCGAGGGCGGCCTCGGTCCCGTCACCTACCTCGACTCCGGCGGCGTCTGGCACAACTCCTTCCTCGAGTTCGTCTCGCCGCGCCCGCAGAAGCAGGGACGCCTCGACGCCTCCAACTTCTTCAACATCGGCAAGGTCGCCAACGAGCTCAAGTACGGCACCTCGTACCGGCGGGTCGAGACCGACTCGCTCTCCACCTGGGGCCCGGGCTACATCGTCCAGGGGGCGGCGCCTCCGGGCAGCCCCTATCCCAACCTCTTCCTGGCCAACCGCGGCGAGGACATCAAGGTGCGGACCGACTACACCAGCGGCTACGCCCAGGACACGCTGACCGCCGGCAACCTCACCGCCAACCTCGGCGTGCGCTACGACCTGCAGCAGGGGCACAACCTGGCGGTGACCGCGCCGGCCAACCCGGTGGCGCCGTCGCTGCTGCCCGCCTTCAACAACCCCGGCGGCCCGAGCGGCTTCTCGTGGTCGGACTTCACGCCGCGCATCGGCCTGACCTACGCCCTGGGCGAGAAGCACCAGACGCTGCTGCGCGCCAGCTACTCGCGCTACGCCGATCAGCTGGGGACGACGCTCGCCGGCATCACCAACCTGGGCATCGGCCAGTCCTACTACTTCTTCAGCACGCCGCAGACCGGCCCGGGGCTGCCGACGATCGTCGCGCCGCTCGGCCCGCCCGGCACCAACTACTCCGGCAACCTCAATCCCGCGACCGGGCTGCCGATCCCGTTCAACGCCGTGGCGCCCGGCTTCTCGGCGCCGCTCACCGACGAGGTGCTGGCGAGCGTCGAGCACGCGCTGCTGCCCGACCTGGTGGTGAGCCTGAACGGCACCTTCCGCTACCTCAGCAACCAGATCCCGACCGACTCCGGTGCCACGCTCAGCTCCACCGGCCTGCCGGCCACCGTCGGCATCCCGCTGGTGTTCGACGACCCGAACCCGACCGATCCGGCGACCCTGGGGAGCGTCGGCCGGCCGGCGCAGCGCTCCGACTTCATTCCCGAGACCACCACGGTGACCCTGCCCAACGGCAGGACCACCACCGTCACCTACTACGTGCTCAGGCCCGGGGTCAGCACCCGCGGCGGCACCCTGCTCACCAACGGCGGCCCCAGCTCCACCTACAAGGGGGTCTCGCTGGTGGCCAACAAGCGGCTGTCGAACCACTGGATGCTGCGCGGCAACGTCACCTACTCCGATTGGACGTTCGGCAGCCCGGGCAACCTCCCCGACCCGACCGACTTCGAGCCGGGCGGCAACCGCAGCGGCGACGCCGTGCTCATCCAGAGCCTCGGCTCGGGCAACAAGTCGAACGTGTTCATCAATAGCAAGTGGTCGGCGAGCCTCAACGGCATGTACCAGGTCGCGCCCGAGCGGCCGTGGGGGTTCAACCTCGCCGGCAACCTCACCGCCCGCCAGGGCTTCGCCATCCCCTACTACGTGCAGGTCCCGCTCACCGCCTCCAACTACGTGAGCGGCCTGAACATCTACCCCCTGGCCGTGGCCCCCGACGCCTTCCGCCTTCCCGACCTGGTGGACTTCGACGCCCGGATCGAGAAGGAGCTCCGCTTCCAGGACTTCGGCCTCACCCTGAGCGTCGACGCCTTCAACCTGTTCAACTCCTCGACCGTGCTCCAGCGCCAGGCGGACCTGAGCCTGGGGGAGAGCAACTTCGTCAACGAGATCCTCGCGCCGCGGGTCTTCCGCTTCGGCGCGCGCATCAGCTTCCGCTGAGCCCTCACCGCAGCTCAGCTCCTCCAACCGCCGGGGCAATCCCCCGGCGGGCTTTTTTCTAGAAGAGCACCTGCGTGCCCGGTCCGGCCGGTAGCGCCTGCGGAGCTGAGGCGTGTCGCGCAACTCACCAGCGTCGATCGGATCGCCCCCCCGAACCCCCCGACCCCCTTCCCACCCCTCCGGGGGGGAAGGGGGCGCCCCCTCCCTTCCCTCTCTTCGGCGGAATACCTGATCCTAGATCTGCTCGGACGCCCCCTCCCTCTCTTCGGCGGAGGGTCTCGTCCCCTGCGGAGAGCTTGCCCTACATCCGTTCGAGGATCTGCTGGCGCTTGGCGTCGAACTCGGCCTGGGAGATGAGGCCGTCGTCGAGCAGCCGCTTGAGCTCGCGCAGGCGCTCGGCGCCCGACGGGGCGGCGGCGGCCGGCGCGGGCGCCGTGGCGGGCGCGGCCGGACGGTTGGCGGCGGCGGCGTGGAAGGCGCCGGTCGCGGCGTCGATCGCGCGCTTGAAGGCCACGGGGTGGCTGATGCGCGGGAAGACCTCGGCGCCGGTGTCGCTGGCAGTGTCGATCTCCAGGTCGCCGAAGCCGAGCAGCCGCCCGAAGAGGCTCTGGCGGTGCTTCACGTTGTTGATCTTGTCCAGGTAGGAGTCCATCGACACCTGGCTCAGCACGCCGCTCAGCCGCAGGAGGCGGCGGTTGGTGAGCACGTACTGGTTGGCGGCGAGCCGCACGTAGCGGGCGAGCCCCCAGGCCAGGCCGGCCAGGAGCACCGCGCCGGCCAGGTAGAGGAGCCAGGGGGCCCCGGGAGCGCCCGGCTCGCCGGTGCTCTCCGCGTGCCGGGCGAGGAGGCACCCGAGGGCGCCCACCGCCGCCAGCGCCAGCGGCGGCACGAGCGGCAGCCGGCTGGGATGGGCCTGGTAGAGGACCTCTTCGCCGGGCTGCAGGTGATCGTTCAGGCTCACGGCATCGAGACTCTACGACAATCCAGCGCCCCGGAGGTAGGCCGCGCCAGGGCGGACTCCTTGCAAAAACCCCGGTCATGCTGACGCCCTGGGCCGAATTACCTTATGATCTAGAGACTTTGAGCTCCACCACCCGCCTTCTCGTCGTCTCCAACCGCCTCCCCATCGTCCTCGAGAAGCGTGATTCCGGCTGGAGCCTGAAGCCCGGCTCGGGCGGCCTGGTGAGCGCGCTGGCGCCCGTGCTCTCCCATCGCGGCGGGGTGTGGATCGGCTGGCCCGGCCTGCCGATGGAGCGCGGCGGCGCCTGGGAAGGGCTGATGGCCGAGGGCTTCCGCGAGCGCGGCTACGACCTGCTGCCGGTCCTGCTCAACGAGGAGGAGGTGCGGGGGTTCTACGAGGGGTTTGCCAACGCCATCCTGTGGCCGCTGTTCCACGACCTGACCGGCCGCTGCGACTTCCAGCCCTCCTACTGGTACACCTACCTGGAGGTCAACCGCAAGTTCGCCGCGGCGGTGGTGGAGCACGGCAAGAGCGGCGACTTCGTCTGGGTCCAGGACTATCAGCTCATCCACGTCGCCGAGTTCGTGCGCGGCACCGCCGCCCGGCGGCGCATCGGCTTCTTCCTCCACATCCCGTTTCCGCCGCTCGACATCTTCATGAAGCTGCCATGGCGGGGGCAGCTGCTGAGCGCCTTTCTGGCCTACGACCTGCTGGGCTTCCAGACCCAGCGCGACCGCCGCAACTTCCTTTCCTGCGTCGAGCACCTGCTCGGCCAGGCGGAGATCCGCAAGGCGCGCGACGGCCTGATCGAGGTGCGCACCGGCGACCGCTCGGTGCGGGTCGGCAACTTCCCCATCGGCATCGACTACGAGTCCTTCTCGGAGACCGCCCGCTCCGAGGAGGTGGAGATGCGGGTCGCCGACCTGCGGCGCCGCATCGGCCCCTACGAGCTGGTGGTGGGGGTGGACCGGCTCGACTACACCAAGGGGCTGCCCGAGCGCCTGCAGGCGTTCCGCAACGCGCTCCAGCGCTTCCCCGAGCTGCGCGAGCGGGCCCTGCTGATGCAGATCGTGGTGCCCAGCCGCGAGGCGGTCGCCGAGTACCAGGCGCTCAAGGGGGAGATCGAGCAGCTGGTGGGCGAGATCAACGGCGAGTTCTCCAGCCCCGGCTGGGTGCCGGTGCACTATCACTACCGCAGCCTGGTGCGCCGCGACCTGGTGGCCCTCTACCGCATGGCGCGGGCCGGCTTCGTGACCTCGCTCAAGGACGGCATGAACCTGGTGGCCAAGGAGTTCTGCGCCTGCCAGGTGGACGGGCTGGGGGCGCTGGTGCTCTCCGAGTTCGCCGGCGCCGCCGCCCAGCTCAAGAACGGCGCGCTGGTGGTCAACCCGCACGACATCGAGGGGATGGCCGACGCGCTCAAGGCCGCCTTCGAGATGCCGCCCGCCGAGCGGCTGCGCCGCATGAACGCCATGCGCGAGGTGGTGCGCAAGCAGGACATCTTCTGGTGGGTGGACTGCTACCTGAAGGCGGCCCTGGGCGAGGTGCCGGACGACTTCCGGACCCCCAAGGACTACCTGCCGGCGCCCGCCGAGCCCGACAAGACCTGGCTTGAGGTCTGAGACCGAATCCACGGCGGACGGGGCGCGGGACCGGGTGTCCCCTCCCCCTTCGGCGGGGCGGAGCCCGGGCGGGGAGGATGCGGCCGAGCGGCCCTCCGCCCTCGCCCGTTGGCCCGAGATCCGGGAGCGGCTTGCCGGCCGGCGGCTCGCCCTGTTCCTCGACTACGACGGCACGCTGACGCCCATCGTGGCGCGGCCGGAGCTGGCGGTCCTGCCTGCCGCGGTGCGCGAGACGGTGCGGCGCCTGGCCGGGCGGGCGGCGCTGGTGGCTGTGCTCTCCGGCCGGGGGCGCGAGGACGTCGCCGCGCTGGTCGGCCTGGACGGCCTGGTCTACGGCGGCAGCCACGGCTTCGACATCGCCGGGCCGGCGCCCGCCCCCGGCGGCCCGGCGCTGCGCCACGAGGCCGGCGGCGAGGCCGGGGGCGATCCCGTGCCCGTGCCGCTCCGCGGCATAGGCGCTGCGGGGGCACCGGCCTCCTCCACGCTTGGGCCTCGCGCCCGAGGCC
>JASLEW010000639.1 GCA_030150965.1 Thermoanaerobaculia bacterium
AGCGGCACGCCGCCCACATGGGACAGGGTGTACAGCGTGCCGGCGACGACGGCCACGCCGAGCAGGTACCCATACGCGGCCCGCCGCGCCACCGGCAGCCGCCGCAGGCGCGGCACGAGCTCCGTCAGCCCGTAGCCGGGCAGCGCGAAAAGCCCGACCGCGCCGAGGCCGCCCGCCAGCTCAGCGGCCAAGGTACCGATCCAACCTGTGCAGGAAGTCGTCGCGCCGGTAGAACCGCGGCGCCCGGCCGGCGTAGGCCACCACCACCGTCTGGACGTCGTCGCCCAGCGCCGCGCGCGCTCCCTCGGCGCCGGCCCGCGTCAGCCGCGCCAGCTCGCCGAGGTAGACCGCCCGCCGCGGCGCCAGGTCGTAGCGCACCCAGAGCACGCCTCCCCCCTGCGCGCTGTCCCCCGCCACCAGCCCATACGCCTGCTCGACCGGGACCTGCCGCCGGATCAGCTCGACGGCCCGCGCGTACTCACCCCCGAACAGCCGCGCCCGCGCCGCCTCCAGGCTCTCGCCCGCCGTGCGCCCGGGCAGCCGCAGCATGAACCCGGCGACGTCGGCCGCCCGCGGCAGCGCGGTCCAGAAGTAGGCGGCCACCAGCACCGTCGCCGCCAGGTGGACCACCCATCCCATCCCAGCCGCCCAGGTCGAAGTTCTCAAGCTTACCTCCTGCCCGCGAATGGTACCGCGCGAAGCAGATGCCAGTGCGTCCGCCAGGCCGGTTCGCCGGTTGGCTCCGCCAGCCGCGCGCCGGGCGACCGCTGTCGTGAAATACTTCCCCGGATGACCAGCCGGCTCTACAGCTCGGCCCTGGCCTCCTTGGATCCCGCGGAGGCCCGGGCTCTTGCGGCGCTCCAGGCGAAACTTGGAGGCTCCACCTCGATCAACGGTCCGCGGCTGGTCGAAAATCTCATGGCCGAAGCGCACTTGGTCGGGGACGAGGTCTTTGGGCACCCGGCCGAGCTGGCTGCCTTTCTTCGCGCCTTCTGTTCTCACCCGGCACCGAGATCGGCCGAGACGTGCTACAGCCAGACCTGTGAAGCGCACCAGCTCCAAGGACTCAGGATTCCGGATAGGCACCTGCCCCCGCAGCTCCTGCGCTACGTCACCAGCCGGGCACTAATCGGCCGCATCATCGAGGTGCTGCTCGGCAAGAGCGCACGGGTCGACTTCGACCAGGACCTCTTCGTGGAGGACACCCTGGCGGATCTGGCGGCAGCCTGGGATCCAGCCCTCCTTCACGGCATTCCTTTGAATTCGTCGGGACCGGTCTTTGCGACGTTCGAGCATGGCGGCGGACCGGCCCGGAGCGACGCGCGTGCCCTGGCCGAAGCTCTGGCCCTCCCCTGGCTGAGCAATCCCGCGGTCGGGGGCGAAGCCCTGTTGCTCGAATTGCGCTATCCCTCGGCCGAGGTAGCCGAGGTCCGATTCCCGACGGTCGCGGATGCCGGAACCACGCACCTCTTTCGTCCTGCGAAAGACCAGGAGCCGGCCGACGGCGATCCCTCGACCTGCTACGGCTGGACGGAGCCTTTCGGCGCCCATCCTCCGCAGCCCGAGCTGGTTCACGCCAGCGCTCCGGCCAGCATCCTTGACGCACCGCCTCGCTTTGTGGGAAGAGTTCCGCTGTGAGCAAGAAGGCTCGGACGTTCACCCCGGCGGTCAGGGACGATGGCAGCTTCGATCCAAGCTCGTTGTCAGCAATGGGCGAGCGGTGGGTCCTCGGCTGGCTGCGGGCGCGTCTTGAAGGCCAAGATCCGTATCTGCCCCTGGACCGCCGCTCCGACGAAGACCCGGAGGCGAGAGTGGTGGGGCTTCTCCGGTCGGCAGGTCCCCTCGATCCTGCGTCCCGTATGATCGGCCGTGCCAGTCATCGCCTGCTCAGTGAAGCGAGCGATAGCGGCCAGGAGCCACCGCCCTTCCTGGGTCCACTGCTCAGGCTCTGCCAGCAGGTGCAGGTCCCGGACACCGAGGCATGGTTCATTCGTTTCGTTCAAGACCTGGCGGCAGATCCTGCGGCCATGGAGACACGATGGGGCAAGGCCCTGCTCTCCGAGCTCGTCTATGCGGCCATCCAGCAGGCGCGCGCCACGCCGTCAACGGCAATCCACGCTGCCTGGGAACAGTTGCTGGGACTCCGTCCCTACAGCACCCAGGCCCTCATCGCCCTCGCGTCATCGTTCGAGATCGAGGGCGGCTACCTGGCCAGGTGGTGGAGCGTCTGTCTGCCCCAGGAGAGGGCGCGCGAGCTGCGGCATAGGCTCAGCCGTGCGGCGAAGCTGGAGGGCAGTCAGCACGTTCGGGAAATTTTGCTGGCGAGGTGGCCATCGCTCCCGTCGGCGCTGCAGACGGCGATCAACGCGGTCCTACCACGGCTGGGCATCGCCGCCGTTTCTGTCTTCGATCATCGGCATGGCGGACGCGCTCTCCTTGATGTGGCTTGGAAACCTGAGATCGTGCTGGCCAGAGAATCGAATCGCCACGCAGCGGTTGCACGCGGATGAATAGCCGGCGGCAGTCGATCGGTGCCGCGTGACCCAAATCATTACCTTCTATTCCTTCAAGGGTGGAGTTGGCCGGACGATGGCTCTGGTCAACTGTGCCTTTGCCCTTGCTCAGCGTGGCGCGCGCGTCCTCATGGTCGATTTCGACCTCGAAGCGCCCGGAATGAGCCACTTCTTCAGCGAAACCATCCGACGGCATCGCAAGCGAGGGTCGCGCGACTCACTCGATCTGCTTCTGGCGGCGAAGCGCTCCTATGCGGATCTCAGGGGAGCTTCCCTCAAGCCGCCGGTGAAGCTGAATGACTTCACGATCCGTTTGGAGCCTCCGCCCCCGACCCATAGGTTCGTGAGCGAGTATCAGAGCGGCCGTCTGGACCTCGTGCCAGCCACGCTGGAGCGTGGCAATGTCCCCCCTGGTGCCGAGAAGGAGCCGGGGCCAGACTACCTCGATCGCATCTCCCAGCTGGATCTTCCAGGCATCTTCGGTCCAGATGGCCCTGGGCATCTGTTTGGCAAGCACGTGGGCGACTATTTCCGGCATGCCCGGTTCCGCGCGCCGGGCGATCCCGTGTATGCCCTCCGAAGAAGCGTGCAAGGAGCTTACGACTACGTCCTGATCGATTCGCGCACTGGCCTCAACGAGATCTCGGGTCTGTGCGTTGGCCCCCTGTGTGATTCTATCGTCGTCTGCACCGGTCTGAACGAGCAGAACGTCGCCGGTTCGAGGTTCTTTCTGGAGAAAGTGGGGCTTCTTGAGCGGGAGAAAGCCAAGCCCTATCTTGTCGTGGTCGGTCCTGTACCGCCTTGGCGTAGCGGCGAGACGGCCGAGAGGATTGATGAGGTGAAGAGGGCGCTTGCCTCTCCAGAGGTGATCGAGGTCCCCTATCACCCCGCCGCTGCCCTGTCGGAGCGCGTCTATGTGATCGAAGATCCGGATGAGTCTATCTCTCGGTCCTATCAAGACCTCGCGGAAACGATAGAAAGGGCGCGGGGGCGGCTCGCCGTGTCCCAGTTACGCAAATCCATTAATCATCTGCGAGAGCGCGCCATGGATTCGAAGTCCGTCTCCATGGAGATCTGGAGACCAGTCACGGCGCTGTTGCCTGGTTTCTACAGAATTCCGGCACCGGGGACTATCCTGGAGACCATCTTGCCGCCACCACCTTACCCCTCCGGCCTTTTGGTGCAACTGCTTGGCGGCTGGTTGAGAGGCCCGAACGAGGCCGGCTCGGCCGCTATGGCAGTTGCCGTGGCGGCCTCTTATCGAGGTCTCACGGAGGGTTTGGTGAAGCGAGCGGCCGAGTTGGTCGAGAAGCTGGGCGACTCGAGTTATCGCAAGCATCTCGCGATTGCGACAGCTTTTTTCTGGTCGCGGCTGTTTGGCGACGCAGGACTGGGGCTCCTGGTCTCGGCCTTCTCTCCCGCCGAGAGGGCGGTAGTCGATGAGGCGCTCGCCGGCAATGACAAGACTCATGACTTGACTGCACTTGCGTTGCGTCACAGCCGCGGTGAATGGAGCGCTGTGGAGATCGACAAGGCTGTGACTCGATGGCCCTCTTCTGAGTTTGAGATGCTGTTGTCCGCGGGGCGGGAAGCTCGGCCTCTTGCCTGGAAAGCTCATTATCTGGAGGAAGTTTCCGAGGATGCCTTTTCCGGAAGGCTGGTCCACGACATTGTGAACAACGAATCTAGCCTGACCCGATTGAGGAAAAGTAGAGGAGCGATGTGGCACGAAAGCCGGTCTCTGTGGCCTGATGAGATGGTTCCTCCCGGATTTTCCTGGCCGCTTGCCATCGCAGCGATGGCCGCCGCGGCTGGAGGAAAGAGCAGTGTCGGATTGGTCCTGAAATGGATCGAGCTCGGGAGGCAGATCCACGGCTACGCTTGGCGGGTCATGGTCAACTGGAAGCGCCTGTCTGAGG
Source organism: Thermoanaerobaculia bacterium (assembly GCA_030150965.1). Taxonomy (GTDB): domain Bacteria; phylum Acidobacteriota; class Thermoanaerobaculia; order Multivoradales; family UBA5704; genus JASLEW01. The sequence continues at coordinate 4,433 of JASLEW010000639.1, forward strand.
TTCGGGCCTGCCCCGAGTTCAAAGCTTTCCTGGCAGAGGAGGATGCTGCCATCAAGGAGGTCGAGAGTCAGTTCTCTCGCGGCGTCTGGTCACAGTAGGGGCAGGCCGGAGCCGGCCGGCGCCTCCGCGGGCGCCGCAAGGCGGCTCTGCATCGGGTTCAGGCCCAGAGGATCGGCACGTCGTAGGGCGCGAGCTGGCGGTCGGCGGTCAGCAGGGTGAGCTTCTCGATCTGTGCCTGAGCGATCAGCAGACGATCGAAGGGGTCGTGGTGGTGCCGCGGCAGCTCGCCGGCGGCCAGCGCGTGGGCGAGCTGGATGGACAGGACGATGAGCTGGTCCTCGGCGATCCTTTCGCTGACATAGGCCGCTGGAGGCTGCGGCAGGCGGAGCTTCCCAGCCGCGGCTTTGATCGCGATCTCCCAGGCGCTCGCGGCAGAAAAGAACAGCTCGTTCTCCGCGTCGCGCAGCAGCTCGCGGCTCGGCTCGCTCAGCCGCTCCACGTCACCGCGCATCCAGAGCCAGCAGTGGGTATCGAGGAGGACTCTCAATCCCGTCCTTCAAACTTGGCCAGGATCTCATCGGGGAGCGGAGCGTCGAAATCCTCGGCGATCCAGATCTTGCCGCGATCCCTGCCGAGCTCGCGGGGCCGCTTTGCCGCGGCGACCGGGACCAGGCGCGCCATCGGCTTGCCGGCGCGCGAGATGACGACCTCCTCGCCGGCCGCGACGCGGCGCAGAAGCCGCGACAGATGCGTCTTGGCCTCATGGACGTTGACCTCGACCATCGGAGACAAACTAGACTAGACCATGGACTAAGTCAAGAACGCCCTCCCGGACAAAGCAGCGCCTCAGCCGGCGGTTCATGGAGCGTCCGGGAAGGCGAAGTGCGGGAGCCCGCGCGCTCTTCGCGCCTTCGGATCGCCGTGGCCCCGGGCCAAGCTCGGCGCGGCGCTCAGGCGATCCTGACAGCCAGGCCGCGGCGTGCCCGCAGGCGCCGCAGGACCCTGCCGAGCGCCGCGGCCAGGACGATCAGGATCGGCACCGAGCCTTGGAGCAGCATCCGCTCCCAGGTCACCGAGGCGAGGAAGTACGGGTTGGGGTAGATCGAGCAGGCCGCCCAGCCGATCGCGAGCGGCCCGGCGGCGGCGGCCAGGAGGCGGCGGTTGCGCGGGTGGCGGAGCGCCTCCCGGCCGGCGATCAGCACCACGGGCGCCATCCACCAGAACCCCGCCCAATGGTGGAAGCGGAACATCTGGCGCAGCATGATGGGAACGAAGACCGAGGTGCGCACCAGGATGTCCGGCCAGAGCCGGGTCGTCTGGATGAGCAGCGGATAGTCCTCGTCCTCGCGGTTGGGGATGC
>JASLEW010000668.1 GCA_030150965.1 Thermoanaerobaculia bacterium
CGCCCGCGCACCGGCTCGGTGCTGGCGTGGCGGCGGCGGGCGCACGCCCAGGGGCTCGCGCGCCGCCGCCGCGGCGGCGGCCGCCGGCGTGCGTCCCTGCGCCGCCATGCTGGCCAGCACCAGGTTGCGGCGGTCCCGGGCATGGCCGGGATGGCGCCGCGGATCGTAGCGCGTGGGCGCCTTGGGCAGGGCGGCCAGCAGCGCCGCCTGGGCCAGGGTGAGGCGGGCGGCCGGCTGGTGGAAGTAGTGCCAGGCCGCCGCCTCGATGCCGTAGGCGCCGTTGCCGAAGTAGATGTGGTTGAGGTAGAGCTCGAGGATCTCGGGCTTGCTGAAGCGCGCCTCCAGCTGCTGGGCGACGCGGATCTCGATGAGCTTCCTGCCCAGCGTCCGCTCGCGGCCGGGGATCTCCTCCGGGAAGACGTTGCGCGCCAGCTGCATGGTGATCGTGCTGAAGCCCTGGGCCACGGCGCGGGCGCGCAGGTTGGCGGCGAGAGCGCCGATGGCGCGCCGCCAATCGACCGCGCCGTGCTCGAAGAAGCGCCGGTCCTCGATGGCGAGGAAGGCCGCCGGCACGTAGGCGGGCAGCGAGCGCAGCCGCACCTCCGGCTGCTCGTCGGGCAGCAGCGCGGCGATGACCTGCCCATGGCGGTCGAGCAGCAGCGGCGCGCCTCCCGGCCGGTAGGCGGCGAGCCGCGCCGGGTCGGGGCAGCCGGCGAAGCCGCAGCTCCGCCAGGCGGCCCCGCCGAAGAGCGCCAGCACCAGGAAGAGGCCCCCTGCCGCCGCCAGGGTGCGGCGCAGCCAGGGACGCTCGCCCACCGGGCGCCCGAGGGTCCGCAGGCCGCCGCGCAGCCGCCGCCAGGCAGCCGCCCCGCGCTCCCGGAGACGCCGCGGCGCGGGCGGCTGCCGCACGGGATCGACGGGCGGTTCCCAAGGGGCATCGTCGAGGCTGCGGGGATCGCGTTCGTCCATGGCGCAAGGGGGAAAGCAATCCCGCTGCCACGGCGGTGAAAACCTAGCCTTTTCATAGGGTTGGGGAGTATAGACGTAAACATTGAAAATATGCTAATCACGCAAGCAAAGTCAGGATCTGGAGGACCAATTGAGGTCCCGGTCCCGGCGTGCACATGACCGCGCCGGCGGCGGAAGCACGAGTCTGGATCAGCCGCCGCCGGACATTCATGGAGGGCACAAAGATGTCGGTCGCGCAGTTACGCATCGCGGTGTTCGTCACCCTGGCCCTGCTGCTTCCGGTCTGCGTGTTGGCAGCGCCGATGCAGCCCTGTCCGCGCTACCCCGCCGGCAGCACGATCGTGCCGCCGCCCGACCTGTTCAGCCAGCACGGCGTCCTCAAGGTGGACCTCACCTACCAGACGCGGGTGGACGAGAACGGCAACACGCTGTACTGCTTCTCGATGGACAACGGAGCGCAGTCGCCGACGCTGCACGTCCAGCCCGGCGACCTGCTGTCGATCAACTTCAAGAACGGGCTGACCGCGGGGGCGGCGACCCATGGCAAGCACATGATGCCGCCGATGACCATGTCGGGATCGCCGTCGGACGTCTGCGGCGCGATGACCATGACCGACACCTCGGTCAACATCCACTACCACGGCACCAACACGCCGCCGGTGTGCCATCAGGACGAGGTCATCCGGACGCTGGTCAACGCCGGCCAGACCTTCCAGTACAACGTGCAGTTCCCGGCCGACGAACCGCCCGGGCTCTACTGGTATCACCCCCACGTGCACGGCATCGCCGAGGCCGCCGTGCAGGGGGGCGCCTCGGGCGCCATCGTCGTCGAGGGGATCGAGAACGTGAACCCGGCGGTCGCCGGGCTGACCGAGCGGGTGCTGATGGTGCGCGACAACCCGGTGCCCGGCAACCCGACGAGCGGCAACATCCCGGCCTGGGACATCTCGCTCAACTACATCCCCGTCCCGTTCCCGAACTATCCGCCCGCCGTCATCCCCATGCGGCTGGGCGAGAAGCAGTTCTGGCGGGTCGCCAACGCCACCGCCGACACCATCCTCGACCTCCAGGTGCAGTTCGACGGGCAGCCGCAGCCGCTCCAGGTGATCGGGCTCGACGGCGTGCCGGTGGGCTCGCAGGACGGCACCGGCCGGGGCCGTTCGGTCACCCAGACCGACATCCTGCTGGCGCCGGCGGCGCGCGCCGAGTTCATCGTCGCCGCCCCCGGGCCGCAGGTGAGGAACGCGACCCTGGTGACGCTCAACATCGACACCGGCCCGGACGGCGACAACGACCCGCAGCGGCCGATCGCCGCCATGAAGCTGAGCGCCCACGACGTGGCGCCGCGGCGCGCCATCCCCGAGGTGTCGGGCCCGCCCAACCGGCAGCGCTTCGCCGGATTGAGCGAGGAGCACCCGACGGTCACCCGCCACCTCTATTTCTCCGAGGTGCTCTCCGATCCGAACGACCCGAACAGCCCGACCAACTTCTTCATCACCGTCGACGGCGCCACCCCGACGCTGTTCGATCCCAACAACCCGCCGGCGATCGTCACCACCCAGGGCTCGGTGGAGGATTGGATCATCGAGAACCGGGCGCTGGAGAACCACGAGTTCCACATGCACCAGATCCATTTCCTGGTGCTGGAGCAGAACGGCGTGCCGGTGCCGAACGGCCAGTATCTGGACATGATCAACGTCCCCTACTGGCCGGGCACGGGCCCCTATCCGAGCGTCAAGGTGCGGATGGACTTCCGCGGCCCTGACATCGGCGACTTCGTCTATCACTGCCACATCCTCGGCCACGAGGACAGCGGCATGATGGCGATCATCCGGGTCAACCCGAGCTCTTCGGGCAGCAAGGCCGCTCCGGCGGCCCCCGACGCGGTCAAGGCCGGCGCCGCGGCGGCCCCCGCGCCGGCGCAGGACGCCCAGGGCAAGGCCGCACCCAAGCCCCGGGAGCTCCCCAAACCGTAGGCACGGCAGGAAGGAAGATCTGCCGGACGCGCTCGACGCCGTGCACCGTCGAGCGCGCCCGGCGGCAGGCGGGCGGGGCGGCCCCGGTGGGCCGCCCTCTGCGCCTCAGTGCGGCTGGCGCAGGTCGCTCTGGAAGCGCACGTCCAGCTCGGGCGTGTCGAAGGCGCTGCTCAGGCCGGTGGCGCTCAGCAGCTGGCCCTGGGCCAGGCCGCTCAGGTCGATGCCGGTGGTGGCATTGACGTAGACCCGCAGCTCGCCCGACCCGTCGTTGACGAAGATCTTGTTGCCGAAGGGCGGGTCGGGCACGATCGGCTGGGTGATGACACCCACCACGAAGACCAGCTTCCCCTGGTTGGCCGGGCCGACGCTGCCGGTGCGCTCCCATTGCGGCCGGACGCGGAAGCCGCGGCCGAGCGGGGTGACGTCGCCGTCGGACGCCGGCACCAGGATCAGCAGCCCCGAGCTGTCGGCCAGCTGCCCGGTGACCTCGACCCGCTTCTGCAGCCCGAGGTCGAGGTTGTCGGCGGTGCTCACGTAGATGCCGCCGGAGGCGTCCTGGATGGCGAAGCCCTCGTCGCCGAAGCTGGAGGCGAAGAGGCCCGACGGCACGGTGACCGAGCCCTGCACGGTCACCACGGTGCCCACCGGCATATGGCGCGCGGCGGCGATCGGGATGGGGTGGTGGGTGGAGTCGGCGGTTGGCGGCGGGGCGGCGGCGGCCGGGAGCGCGGCGGCGAGGAGCACCGGCAGCAGGCGAAAGCAGGCGGTCAGGATGTTTTGGCGAACCGGCATCGGCATTTCCTCCAAGATAGCGTTGATGCGCAAGTATAGTAGCTTGGAATGGCGCCGCGTGCCGCCCGGCGCTTGCAAGATTTACAAGCACTCGCTCCTCAGCCGGGCCGTGGCTTGGCCGGTGGCTGCGCCCCGCCGTGGCATGGCAGTTGCTCTGACCGAAGTCAGCTGCATCGATGCCGGTCCGGCATCCAACGGGTTGCATTCCTAGCCTCTGGGGCGCTTGCGGTAGACGGCGTCCATTCCTTCCTCGCGCCCAACCGGGCGCGCTGGAGAAAGGAGCTGTGCCATGCTGCTCACCATCGCCGTGATCCTGCTGCTGCTGTGGGCCCTGGGGTTCCTGGCCTTCCCGGTGGCCGGTTCGTTGATTCATCTGCTGCTGGTCATCGCCCTGATCCTGGTGGTCGTCCGCCTCCTCCAGGGGCGCAGGGTGGTGTGAGGGGCCGGTCCCGGCCCGGCGCTCGACGGCAGGCTGGTGCGGTGCGCTAGATCTCGACCTGCTCCCAGATCTCGATCACCCGGTCGGTGGGGATGCGCAGAAACTCGGTCGGGCGCAGCGCCAGGCGCGCCATGACGGTGAAGAGCCGCTCGCGCGCCTGGCGCCAGAAGTGGCGGCGGTCGGGCAGCAGCATCTCGCGGCCGATGAAGAAGGTGGTCGAGCCCATGTCGAGCTCGAGGCCGCGGGCGCGGACCTGCTCGAACATGTCGTCGATGCCGGGATACTGCTGGAAGCCGTAGCGCACGAAGACGCGGAAGAAGCCGTCGCCCAGCGGCTCGACCTCCGCCCGCTCGCCGTCCGGCAGGACCGGCACGTCCTCCAGCAAGACGGTGAGCAGCACGACGCGGTCGTGCAGCACGTGGTTGTGCTTGAGGTTGAGGCGCAGCGCCGGCGGCGTCGTGTCGCGGCGTGACAGGAAGACCGCGGTGCCCGCCACCCGCGGCACGCGCTGCGCCGCGAGGCCGGCGGCGAATTGCTCGAACGGCTCGCTCGAGACCCTGGCGGCGAGCACCTCCCGCCCCCGGCGCCAGCTCGCCATCAGGCTGAAGACGACGAAGCCGGCGAGCAGCGGAAACCACCCGCCGGCGGCAAACTTGGCCATGTTGGCGGTGGCGAAGGCGAGGTCGAAGGTGAGGAAGATGCCGGTCACCAGCGCCACCAGCGCCACGGGCCAGCGCCAGATGAGGCGCGCCACGATCGCCGCCAGCACGGTGGTGATGAGCATGGTGAGGCTGACCGCGATCCCGTAGGCGGCGGCCAGGTTGTGGGACGAGCCGAAGCCGAGGACCAGGCCGATGGTGGCGATGGCGAGCACGGCGTTGATCGCCGGCAGGTAGATCTGCCCGGGCTCGTCCGGCGACGTATGGCAGGTCTCCATGTGGGGCAGGTATTCGAGCTGCACGGCCTGGTGGGTGAGGGAGAAGGCGCCCGAGATGATCGCCTGCGAGGCGATGATGGTCGCCGCCGTGGCCAGCGCCACCAGCGGCGCGAGCGCCCAGGACGGCGCCAGGTGGTAGAAGGGACGGGTCGCCGCCTGCGGGTCGTGCAGCAGGACCGCGCCCTGGCCGAGGTAGTTGAGGACGAGAGAGAGGCCCACCAGCGAGAACCAGTCGATCTGGATGGGCAGCTCGCCGAACTGTCCCATGTCGGCGTAGAGCGCCTCGCCCCCCGTCGCCACCAGGAAGACGCCGCCCAGGACCAGCAGGCCGGCGAGGCCGTGGTGGGAGAAGAAGCGCACGGCGTGCACGGGGTTGATCGCCCCCAGGATGGCCGGGTGACGCAGCACGCCGCCGACGCCCAGGACCGCCAGGGTGAGGAACCAGACCAGCATCACCGGGCCGAAGACGCGGCCGATGCGGCCCGTGCCACGGTGCTGGAACAGGAACAGGGCGAAGAGGATGGCGACGGTGACCGGCAGCACGTAGCGGCCGGCCGCAGGCGCTTCGATCTCCAGCCCCTCGACCGCCGACAGGACGGAGATCGCCGGCGTGATGGCGCCGTCGCCGTAGAGCAGCGCGGCGCCGAAGAGTCCCAGGGTGACGAAGAGCGCGCGGCTGCGCGGCCGCCGCAGCCTGCCGCGCACCAGCGCCATCAGGGCCAGGATGCCGCCCTCGCCGTGGTTGTCGGCGCGCAGCACGTAGAGGTGGTACTTGACGGCGACGACGACGATCAGGGTCCAGAGGACAAGCGAGACGATGCCGTAGATGTTCTCGCGCGTCGGCGGGAACCCGTGCTCGCCGGTGAAGCACTCCTGGAGCGCGTAGAGCGGGCTGGTGCCGATGTCGCCGTAGACGATGCCCAGGGCCGCCAGCGCCAGGCCGGCGAGGCGGCCCCCGCGCGCTCCTCGCGGCCGGCCGCGCTGGTCCCGCTGGTCGCTGGGCATCGGCCCGGAGCTTATGCGATTCCCGCGCCCGTTGGTGCCTGGACCAGCGCCGTCAAGCTGCCGTGCGCCGTGCCGGTCCGCCGGCTAGCCGACCGGGCCGCCGTTGGACCGGCCGCTGACCACCATGTGGGCGCGCCGGTTCTGCCACCAGCAGCTCTCCTCGTGCTCGCTGCACACCGGCCGCTCCGAGCCGAAGCTCACGGTGCGCATCCGGTTGGCCGCCACCCCCAGCGACACCAGGTAGCTCTTGGCGGAGTTGGCCCGCCGCTCGCCCAGGGCGAGGTTGTACTCGGCGGTGCCGCGCTCGTCGCAGTGGCCCTCGATCAGCAGGTCGAAATGCTCGTAGGTGCGGAGCAGGCTGCCGTTGCGCTGGAGCTTGCCGCGCGCCTCGTCCTTGAGGGCGCTCCGGTCGTAGTCGAAGTAGACGTCGGGCGAGAAGCCGCGGCGCCGCAGCTCGGCGTTGACCACCGCCATGTCGCTCGACTGCAGCGGGTCGGCGGGCGGCGTGGCGGCCGGGGTCCGTGCCGGTCGGACCTCGGTGGCCGGCGGGGCGGGTGCGGTGGCCGCCGCGGCGGCGGCCGGCGCGGTCACCGGTTTCTTGTGCGAACAGCCGTAGGACAGTGCCATCACCAACAGCAGCGACAGGGGTGCCCAGATCCAGCTCTTGCGGTTCAACGTGGTCTCCTTGGTTCCTGGGTTGCCCGCCGCGGCCGGCGGCGCCGCGGCGGGTGGACGGAACGGAACGGCTCGCCGCCCACCGGCGAGGGTGCGCTCCACTGTAGCAGGAATCGTGTCGTATTACGATCAGATCGCGGCACGATCTGACGGCCCCGCGGGCCCCGGTCAGTGCCGCGCCTCGGCGCCGCGCCGCAGCTGCTCGACGGCCGCGGCGGCGGCGGGGGCGACGACGGCGGTGACGCGGTCGCCGGCGCGGAGGACGGTGTCGCGGGACGGGACCTCCAGCGCCGCGCCGCGCTGCACGGTGACCAGCAGGGCGCCGGTGGGCAGGCCGAGGTCGGTCACCCGCCGGCCGTCGAAGAGAGCGCCCTCCTCGACCAGCACCTCCACCAGGGTGGTGGCGGCGGCCGGCTGCGCCGCGGCCGTCTGGCCGCGCAGCAGGTCGCGCTCCAGCAGGGCCTCGTAGATCGGCTGGTCGCGCAGCAGGTCGGCCAGGGCGTAGGCGGTGAAGCAGGCGGCGAGCAGCTGCAGCATCAGCGGGTAGCTTGCGGTCATCTCCAGGATCAGCACGATGCCGGTGAGCGGTGCGCGCACGATGGCGGTGAACAGCGCCGCCATGCCCACCACCGCGAACGCGGTGTGGAAGCCGGCCACCGCCGGGAAGGCGCGCTGCCCGGCCAGGGCGACCAGCAGGCCGGCCTGGGCGCCGATCACCAGCAGCGGGGCGAAGATGCCGCCCGCCGTGCCGCTGCCGTAGGAGAGCATGGTCATGGCGAAGCGCAGCAGCAGCAGGCCGACGAGGGCCTCCAGGGCGACGCGCCCGGCCAGGGTCGCCTCGACCAGGGGGCCGCCGCCGCCCAGGCTCGCCGGCAGCCACCAGCCGACGGCGCCGACCACCGCCCCCACGTCTTTGCCCGTCGGTCC
>JASLEW010000690.1 GCA_030150965.1 Thermoanaerobaculia bacterium
CCCTGGCGACGGCCGGGCTCGCCGCGGCGCTCGCCAGGGTGACCGAGAGCAGGCGGTGGGCGCGCGCCGGATCGGTCCTGCCGCCCGCCACCTGCACGGCGCTCGCCGCGAGCAGGACGCCGACCCCGGCCAGGGCGGCCCCCCGCCCGAGGGGCAGCAGGCCGGGCACGACGTTCCAGTAGACCAGCCGCCGCGCCGCCGCCCAGACGATGCCGCCGGCCGCCGTCAGGCCGATCACGTCGAGCACCAACCAGGCGGAGCGGGTGCGCAGGATCACGCCGGCGGCGTGGGCGGCGAGCAGCAGCAGCGGCAGCGCCACGGCCCAGGCGGTCAGCACCGGCCGTTCGAGGACCGGGCTGTGCCGCAGGCCGCGGTCGGCGCTGGCGAGGAGCGCCGGCAGCAGCACCAGCACGCCGGTGGCCCAGGAGCTGAGCGCGGCGGCGCCGAGCTTGCCGGCCCAGATCGTCCACCAGGAGAGCGGCCGGGTGAAGAAGAAGCTCAGCCGGCGCTCGGCGAGGTCGCTGCCGATGGCCGTGGCGCCCAGGAGGATGGCCGCCAGGCCGGAGAGCGCGACGGCCAGGAACAGCGCCAAAGTCGCGCGCACCTCGGGCACCGCCGCCGGCGGGGTGTCCAGCAGCAGCGGCGCGGCGAGCGGCACCAGGCCCAGCGCCAGGGCGCCGCCCAGGAGGAGGCGGTGCCCGGCCAGCTCGTGGCGCAGGATGGCGATCAAACCGTTCATGCTCCGCCTCCCTTCTCGTCCTCGCCCGCCCGGACGACGCCGGAGCCATCGGAGCCGATGGAGGTACCGGATGCACCGGAGCCAATGGAGCCAGTGGAGTCAATGGCCCGGGTGGCGCCGGTCACGCCGGCGCCGGCAGCGGCCGCGGTGACGCCGGGGTCGGCGCCGCCCGCGCAGTCCGCGCCGGCTGCGGCGCCGGCGCCGCCGGATCCTCCCGCGCTCGCCGCACCCCCCGCAGGCCCTGCAACGATGACGAAGATCTCCTCCAGGGAGAGCGCCGCCACCTCGACCGGCTGTCCGCCGCCGCCGGCGCGGTGCAGGATGGGCGCGAGCCCGGCCCGCCAGGCGCCGAAGCGCTCGTCGTCGAAGTCCGTCACCACCAGGTCGGTGCCCCAGGCGCGCGCCTCGCGGTGGAGCACCGTGAAGCCCGCCGGCGCCTCCGGTGGGCCGCCGCCGGCCGCCGCCGCCGCCGGCCCCGGCGGCAGCCGCAGCCGGCGGCAGCGCTCCCGGAGGCGCTCCAGCTCCTCGTCGAGCACCAGCCGGCCGCCGGCCAGGATGCCCACGCGGTCGGCGATGCGCTCGACGGCGGCGAGCTCGTGGGTGGTCAGGAAGACCGTGGTGCCGCGGTCGGCGAGCTCGCCGATCAGCTCGTCGAAGAAGGCGCGGCGGGCCACGGCGTCGAGCCCGAGCGTGGGGTCGTCGAGGATCAGCAGCCGCGGCCCGGGGGCCAGCGCCAGCGCCAGCGCCACCTGGCGCTGCTGGCCCTTCGACAGCTTGCCGAACGGGACGTCGGCGGGAACCGCGAAGCGGCGCAGCCGCTCCTCGAAGCCGCGGCCGTCCCAGGCGCGGTAGAGGGGGCGGCAGAAGGCGGCGAGCCGGCGGGCGGAGGAGCCGGGGGGAGCGTCGGGCTGCTCCAGCACCACCCCCACCTCGGCCATCAGGGACGCCCGCTGGTGCCAGGCGTCGCGGCCGAGGAGCCGGGCGCTGCCGGCGGCCGGCCGCTGCTGGCCGAGCAGGCACCGCACCAGCGACGACTTGCCGGCGCCGTTGCGGCCCAGGAGGGCGTAGACCTTCCCCGCGCGCAGCTCCAGGGACACGCCGGCCAGGACGGTGCGGCGCCCGTAGCGCACGGTGAGCCCGGCGGTCGCCAGCGGCGCCCGGGACGGCGCGGCGGCCACGCCCGGCGCCGTTGCGGACAGGACGCCCGGCGACGCCGCGGACGCGGCGCCCGGGGACGCTGCGAACGCGGTGCCCGCAGACGCTACGGAAGCGGCGCCTGGCGACGCTACGGAGGCGGCGCCCGGCGACGCTGCGGAGGCGGCGCCCGGTGAGGCTACGGACGCGGCGCCCGGCGACGCTGCGAGGAAACTGCCTGGAGCCGAGGCGGAAGCGGCCGGCGTCTGCGGGGCGGGGAGAGCTGCGGCGGGGCTCCTCATAGCGGTCCTCTTTCGGCTTCGGGCTCGGTGGGAGGCGGGGGAGGGGAGTCGGGCGCCAGGTCCCTCCAGGCCGCCGCCAGGGCGGCGAGGGACTCCTGGGCGTTGGCGCCGAGCGTGGCGGCGTAGCTGGCGAAGCGCAGCGCCTCGGCGTGCAGGCGCTGCTCGCGCTCGCCCGCGGCCAGGGCGGGCGGGGCGGAGGAGACGTAGGTGCCGTCGCCGCGCCGCACCGCCAGCACCCCGGCGTCGGTCAGCCGCTGATAGGCCTTGGCGACGGTCGCCGGGTTGACCGCCAGGGTGCGCGCCAGGTCGCGGACGGAGGGCACGGCGGTGGCGGGCCGCAGGGCGCCGCTCGCCACCAGGTGGCGCACGCTCTCCTCGATCTGGCGCCAGATCGGCCGGGGGTCGGCGGGGTCGATGGTGAAGGCGGCGTTCATGGGCTCGACGAGCGGAGCGCTGCTCCCGGAGGTCTCGCCGCCCGGAGTCTCGCTGTACTACATCTGTGATACAGAATGACGCGAAGGCGCCGCCCTGTCAAGGCCGGCCTTTTCTATCGCCGATCTGAGGCGCGCGAAGCGCTGGAACCGTCCAGGAAGCGCCGGTCAGGAGACGCCCGCCGGCCCCGCCGGCTCCGGCGTCGCCACCGCCAGCGGCTGGTACTCCGGGTGGCGGGCGAGGAACGCCTGGACGAAGGGGCAGGTGGCGATGATCCGCTCGCCGCGGGCGTGCACGTCGTCGAGCGCGTTGCGCACCAGCGCCTCGGCCACGCCGTGCCCGCGCAGGGCGGCGGGCACGCGGGTGTGGCGCAGGTCGAGGGTGTGATCGCCCCGCGGCGCGAACAGGATCTGCGCCTCGTGGCCGTCGATCACGGCGTAGTACTTGTGCGCCTCATCGTCGCGCTGCACGGCGAATTCCATGGTCCCTCCCGCGCCGCCGGTCCCGCCGGTCTCCCCGAGCCCGCCCCTCCGGCATGCCGAGCCCGCCGCCAGCTTCCAGGCGGTCCGGAGGTGGCAGGTGTCCCGCCGGTTCCCTTTTGCTCTAGGTGCTCCAGATCTCGGTCAGCGCCCGCTGGAAGTTGCCGCCCAGGATACCCGAGATGTCGGCCGGGGCGTAGCCGCGGCGCAGCAGCCCCTCGGCCAGCTCGAACACCCGGTGGACGTGGCGCATGCCGCGCACCGCGTAGCCGGAGCGGGTGCGGTGGGTGCGCGGGTCGACCGCATCGACGTCGGTGTCGCTGCCCAGGCCGACGTGCTCGACCCCCACCAGGCGGGCGGCGTGGTCGAACTGGTCGAGCACGTCGTCGAGCGTCGCCGGGCGGCCGACGGAGAGCATCATCGGCAGCACGCTGATGCCGATCACCCCGCCCTTGGCCGCCATGGCGCGGATCACCGCGTCCGACTTGCAGCGCGGGTGGTGCACCAGGGCGCGGCAGTTGGAATGGGTGATGAGCACCGGCTTGACCGAGGCGGCCAGCGCATCGAGCGAGGTGCGCTCGCCGCAATGGGAGATGTCGATCGCCATCCCCTGGCGGTTCATCGCCGCGACGATCTCGCCGCCGAAGGCCGAGAGGCCGCCGGCGTCCGGATCGGTGCAGCCGCTGCCCAGGCGGTTGCGCTCGTTGTAGGTGAGCTGCGACACCCGCTGCCCCAGGGCGTGGAACTCGGCGACGTCGGCCGGGGTGCGGAAGTGGTTGGAGTTCTGGAAGCCGAGCACCAGGCCGATGCGGCCCTCCGCCTTGACCCGCGCCAGGTCGGCGCCGCGGTCGATGCGCAGCAGGGTCTGCGGGTGGCTGCCGATGAGCCGGTTCCAGCCCTCCATCCAGCGCAGGGCGGCGCCGCGCGCGTCCGCCGCGCTGGGATCGACCGCCGGATGGAACACCCCGATGCCCGACGCCCGCAGCTGGTCCAGCTCCACCTTGCCGAAGCTCCGCGGCTCGCGCTGCCACTCGTAGAGCCGCGGCCAGTCGAGCGTCAGCAGGCTCAGCATGTCCACCACCGTCGTGGCCTGCACGATCCCGGCGGCGCGGTCGGAGACCGGCAGCTCCGAGCCCACCGGCGCCGGGGAAGGCGCGTTGCGCCTGGGCAACGAGGAGGACGAGGAGAGGGACGCGGCCAGCAGACGGGCCGGGCCGAGGTGGAGCAGCGGGGCGAAAGCGGCCTGTGCTCCAGCCAGGAGGCCTGCCCTGAGTACGTCGCGACGATTCAACCGCGTGGCATCAAATGGTGAGCCGAGTATAGACCCGATCGGCGGTCTGCCGCAACATCGGCCGAGCCCGTGCGTTTATCTTCGAGGCCAACCCCCGCCGATCCCCCGCCGCCGGCATCCGCCGGAGCGCCGAGGCGCCGGGGCGCCGGGAGTGGAGGAACCATGTCAGCAAGCCCCAGCAGGCCCATCCGCGCCGCCGCCGCCGTCATCCTGGTGCTCGCCGTGCTCGGCGCGGGTGTCACCGACCGAGCCCAGGCCGCCGTGCGGCCCGGCGCGCCGCGCGCCACGGACACCGCGCCGTTCGACCCCGACCTGCTCTCCGGGCTGAGCGCCCGCGCCATCGGGCCGGCGGTGATGAGCGGGCGGGTGACCGCGATCGACGGGGTGGCCGCCGACCCGCGCATCCTCTACGCCGGCACGGCGTCGGGCGGCCTGTGGAAGTCGGAGGACGGCGGCACCGCCTGGGCGCCGGTGTTCGACGACCAGCCGGTGTCCTCGATCGGCGCCGTGGCGGTCTTCCAGAAGAGCCCGGAGATCGTCTGGGTGGGCACCGGCGAGGGCAACGTGCGCAACAGCGCCTCGGTCGGCAACGGCGTCTACCGCTCGCTCGACGGCGGCAGGACCTGGAGCCACCTGGGGCTCGACGCCACCGAGCGCATCGCCCGCATCGTGCTCCACCCGACCGATCCCGACGTGGCCTGGGTGGCGGCGCTGGGCCGCGAGTGGGGCGAGAACCCCGAGCGCGGGGTGTTCAAGACCGAGGACGGCGGCAGGACGTGGAGGAAGGTCCTCTACGTGGACGAGCGCACCGGCGCCGCCGACCTGGTGATCGACCCCGGCAACCCGCAGAAGCTCCTCGCCGCGATGTGGCAGTTCCGCCGCTGGCCGTGGCTGCTCAAGTCGGGCGGTCCCGGCTCGGGGCTCTATGCCAGCCTCGACGGCGGCCGCACCTGGAAGCGGCGCACCCCGGAGGATGGCCTGCCGGAGGGCGAGCTGGGGCGGATCAACCTGGCGCTGTCGCGCTCGAACCCGGAGATCGTCTACGCCGCGGTCGAGGCGGCCAGGAGCGTGCTGCTGCGCTCGGCCGACGGCGGGCGCCGCTGGGCGGCGGTCAACCAGACCCCGAACATCGCCCCGCGCCCGTTCTACTTCGCCGAGCTCAAGGTCGATCCGCAGTGGCCCAACCGCATCTACAGCCTGGGGTTCGGCATCCGGGTCTCCGACGATGCGGGCAAGACCTTCTCCAACCTCTACAACAACCTGCTGATCCACGGCGACTACCACGCCATGTGGATCGACCCCGGCGACCCGCGGCACCTCCTGGTGGGCGACGACGGCGGCCTCGCCGTCTCCCACGACCGCGGGCGCACCGCGGCCTTCGTCGCCAACCTGCCGGTCGGCCAGTTCTACCACGTGGCGGTGGACATGGAGACGCCCTACAACGTCTATGGCGGGCTCCAGGACAACGGCTCCTGGCGCGGCCCCAGCTCCACCTGGGACACGGGCGGCATCCCCAATGCGGCGTGGACGCCGATCGGCACCGGCGACGGCTTCGGCACCCTGCCCGACCCGGACGATCCGCAGGCCGGCTACTCGATGGCGCAGAACGGCTACCTCACCCGCTGGGACCTGCGCACCGGCGAGGTCAAGGACGCCCGGCCGCCGGCTCCGGCCGGCGTGCGCCTGCGCTTCAACTGGAACCCGGGCATCGCCATCGATCCCTTCGCCCCGGGCACCGTCTACTACGGCAGCCAGTTCGTCCACCGGTCGGACGACCGCGGCCGCAGCTGGACGATCATCAGCCCCGACCTGACCACCGACAACCCCGCCTGGCAGCACGAGCTCGACAGCGGCGGCCTCACCCCCGACCGCTCGGGCGCCGAGTGCCACACCACCATCCTCACCATCTCCCCGTCGCCGGTCGAGCGCGGGTTGCTCTGGGTGGGCACCGACGACGGCCGCGTGCAGGTGACGCGCGACGGCGGCAGGACGTGGAGGAGCGTCGAGGCCAACCTCCCCGGCGTGCCGGCCCACACCTGGGTGGCGGAGATCCGCGCCTCGCGCTTCGCGGCCGGCACCGCGTTCGCCGTCCTCGACGACCACCGGCGCTCGAACTGGACCACCTACGTGCTGCGCACCGACGACTTCGGCAGCACCTGGAAGAGCCTGGCGACGCCCGAGCTGCGCGGCTACGCCCACACCATCGTGCAGGATCCCGAGGACCCGCGGCTGCTCTTCCTGGGGACCGAGCTCGGGCTGTGGATGTCCGGCGACGGCGGCGGCCACTGGCTGCGCTACCGGCACGGCCTGCCGACGGTGCCGGTGATGGGGCTCGCCATCCACCCGCGCGACCGCGACCTGGTGGTCGCCACCCACGGCCGGGCGCTCTATGTGCTGGACGACGTGCGGCCGCTCTCCGGCCTCACCGCCGCGACGCTCGCCGAGCCGCTCCATGTCTTTCCGGCCGGCAGCGCGCAGCAGCACTGGCAGCGGCAGACCGCCGCCGCCTATGGGCGCGGCTCGGGCGAGTTCCTCGGCGCCAACCGGCCCTACGGCGCGCTCCTCACCTTCTCGGTGAGCGGCGAGGGCATCCCCCTGGCCGACGAGGAGCGGG
>JASLEW010000714.1 GCA_030150965.1 Thermoanaerobaculia bacterium
CTCCATCCGTAGTCACCACGGTGGGCGGAGTGCCCCCTTCCCCCCCGGAGGGGTGGGAAGGGGGTTGGGGGGATGGGGGGGCGATCCGATCGACGCCGGTAAGCTGCGCGACACGCTCAGGCTCCACAGGCGCTACCCGGCCGGACCGGGCAGGCGGGTCCGCTCATGAATCGCCCCCTTCCCAGCCGGGAGTTGGGGGGATGGGGGGCGATCCGATCGACGCCGGTAAGCTGCACGACACGCTCAGGCTCCGCAGGCGCCACCGGCCGAACCGGGCAGGCGGGTCCGCTCAAAAATCAGCCACCAGCGTCACCGGCCCGTCGTTGACCAGCTCGACCTCCATCTCGGCGCGGAAGCGGCCGGTCTCCACCCGGTGGCCGCGGCGGCGCAGCTCCGCGGCCAGCAGCTCGACGAGCGGCGCCGCCTCGTCGGGCGGCGCGGCGCGGTCGAAGGACGGCCGCAGCCCGCGCTCGACCGCACCGGCGAGCGTGAGCTGCGACACGACCAGGAAGGCGCCTCCGGCCGTCGCGGTATCGAGGTTCATCCTGCCGGCCGCATCGCCGAAGAGGCGCAGGCCGGCGAGCTTGGCGGCGGCGGCCAGGGCGGCGGGCGGCAGGTCGCCGCGCTCCACCCCGACCAGGACCAGCATGCCGCGGCCGATGGCGCCGACCGTCTCGCCCGCCACCCGCACCGCGGCCCGGCTGACGCGCTGGATCACCAGACGCATGTGCGCTTTCCTCCGCTGCTTTCCGTCTTCCAGGTTAGGGCGGCATCGCGGCACCGGCCAGGGCTCCCCGCGGGGGAGCCGGCGCGGCGGCCGGAGCGGGCCGGAGCCGCCCGGAAACCGGCAAACCGATGTGGTACCGTAACCTATTCTCAAAACCGAGGAGATTGACGCATGTTGAACAAAGTCATGCTGATTGGCAACCTCGGCCGCGATCCGGAAGTGCGGTCGACCCCTTCCGGACAGCCGGTCGCCAATTTCACCCTGGCCACCAGCCGCCGGTGGAAGGACAAGAACGGCCAGCGCCAGGAGCAGACCGAGTGGCACAACATCGTGGTCTGGGGCAAGCAGGCCGAGATCGCCGGCCAGTACCTGACGAAGGGCAAGCAGATCTTCCTCGAAGGGCGCCTGCAGACCCGCTCGTGGGAGGACCGGCAGAGCGGCGAGAAGCGGTACCGCACCGAGGTGGTCTGCGACAACTTCCAGATGCTCGGCCAGCGCGGCGGCGGCGGCGCGCCCGACGTCGACAGCGGCGCGCCCGGCGGCGGCCCGTCCTACGACGAGGGGATGGGCGGCGGCGGGGCTCCCGAGGACGACGACATTCCGTTCTGATCTCCGCGTGCCTGCGGGCGGCGGCCTCTCCCGGCGCCTCCCGCCCCCCACGATCGACCTGCCGGACCTTTCGCAGCCGCCGGGCCTGAGCCCGGCGGCGCCCTGGCCCCGCGGCTCAGGCCTCGAGCTGGGCGAGCAGCTGCGCGAGGCCGTCGCGCACCGTTTGCAGCGCGCCCCGCGGGTCGTCGCGCCGCGCCGGCGCGGCGGCGCGGCCGGCTTCTCCGGCGTGTCCGGAGTCGGCGGAGTCCGGGGAGTCGGGCCGCCGCACCAGGCTGACCGCGGTGCCGGTCCAGCGCAGGGTGCGCAGCCGCTGGCGGTAGGCGTCGAGGCGGCGCTGCGCCTCCCGGCGCCGGGCGGCGTGACGCGGGCGCTCCAGGCGGCGCACGATCTCCGGCAGCGCCGCCGTCGTCTCGCAGACCAGGAGGCCGTCGCAACCGGCGGCGAAGGAGGCCTCGGCCCGCACCGCCAGGTCCCCCCATTCGCCGAGCGCCTTCATCTCCAGGTCGTCGCTCAGCACCAGGCCGTCGAAGCCCAGCCGGCCGCGCAGCAGGCCCTGGACGACCGGCGGCGACAGGCTGGCGGGGCGCTCCTCGGCGTCCAGGGCCGGGTAGACGGCGTGGGCGACGAGCGCCGCGCCGGCGAGCGGCAGCAGGGCCGCGTAGATCTTCAGCTCCGGACCGAGCTCCGCCTCGCTCAGCCGCACCACCGAGGTGCGGTGGTGCGTGTCCTCGGCGGCGGCGCCGAGGCCGGGGAAATGCTTGAGGCAGCCGCCGACGCCGCCGCCGTGCAGGCCGCGCAGGAAGGCGCGCGCCCGGCGCGTCACCGCCGGCTCGCGGGCGCCGAGGTAACGGCCGTCGAGCGCGTTGTCGTGCTCGCCGCGGTCGAGGTCGACGACCGGGGCGAGGTCGAGGTCGAGGTCGAACAGCCGCAGCGCCAGGGCGACCCAGCGTCCCGCCTGCTGCGCCGCGAGCGGCGGCCGCCGTGCCAGGAGCGAGGCGGCCGGCGCCGGCGCCACCAGGTCCCGCAGGCGGTCCACCCGCCCGCCCTCGGCGTCGATGGCCAGGAGCGCCTCCGGCACCGTCCGCCGCAGGGCGCCCACCAGCTCGACCAGCTGCTCGGCGGACTCCAGGTTGCGGCGGAAGAGCACGATGCCCCCCGGCTGGCCGGCGCGGAGCAGCGCCGCCGTCGAAGCATCCAGATCTGTTCCGGGAATCCCGACGAAGACGAACCGGCCCGCTAGCCCCATGCCGCGAAGATCCCACCCGCCCGCTTGCCGATCTCTAGTGTCCCGCACGGTTAGTTCGCATGGTAGTCGTGCCGCAATCCGGCTTCCTGGCCAGGCGCGCCGACGCAAGCGTAGCAGGGACTACGGTGAGGAGGCGGTCGCGGCTGCCGCCTGTCGCGACACTCCCTGCAGGTCGCAACGCCGCCAGGGAGCCGGAGGGCAAGCGAATACC
>JASLEW010000733.1 GCA_030150965.1 Thermoanaerobaculia bacterium
CGCACCGTCCGGCCGCGCGCCGCCGGCCGCCGCCGTCTCGCTCCGGACGGCGCGCGCCGGCTGCCGCGGCGGCAGCGGCCTCTACTCACTCAGACGGAAAAGCACCTCATACCGGCATCACCACGACCTCGTCGCGCGGGATGGCGTCGAGCGTCGCCCGATCGATGCCCATGTGGTCCATGACCAGCTGCGGCGGCGTGTGGGCCAGCCATTCGGAGAGCGCCAGGTCCTGGTAGGCGGGCGCCTTGAACATCTCCAGGAACCTGAGGTCGGTGTCGCCGGTGTTCTGCACGTAGTGGGGGAGCGTCTTCTGCACGTAGCCCACGTCGCCCGCCTGGAAGTCCATGGTGCGCGCCCGCCCGCCGGTGGCGAACACCGTCATCCGCCCGCTGCCGCCGAGGAAGAACATCCACTCGTCGGCGTTGGGATGCCAGTGCAGCTCGCGCACGCCGCCGGGGCGCACCGTCACCACCGCCGCGGCCATCGTCGTCGAGACCTTGAAGCGGCTCGAATCGATGATCCGCACCTCGCCGCCGCGGGAGCTCCTGGTCACCGGCATCTGCGAGGTGCGGAAGGAGTAGTCGTAGGTGGACGGGCCGAGGGCGCCGGCGGCGGCCTTGCGGTCCTCCTCCAGCGGGCCGGGCACCGCCGCCTGGAAGATGAACTTCTCGCGCCGCGGCAGGTTGGCCAGCGCCTGCTCGTGCACCCCGAAGTTCCGGGCCAGGACGTCGTGCGGCGTATGCGCCATCCAGTCGGTGAGCAGCACCGTCGCGTACTCCGAGAAGTTGCCGTCGTCGAACACCAGCAGGAACTCGGCGCCGTCGGGGTTCAGGCCCTGGATCGAGTGCGGGATGCCGGGCGGGAAGTACCACAGGTCGCCCACCCCGACGTCGTCGACGAAGCTCTTGCCGTTGATGTCCACCGCGGTGATCCGCGCCGTGCCGTAGAGCATGATCGCCCACTCGGCGGCGGTGTGCCAATGCAGCTCGCGCACCCCGCCCGCGGTCAGCCGCATGTTGACGCCGGCGATCGAGGTCGAGACCGGCAGCTCGCGCACCGTGACCTCGCGCGACCAGCCGCCGATCTGCATCCGCTTGTGCGAGATGCCGAACGGGTACTTGAACGTCGCGACGCCGCCGCCGTCGGTGGGCGGCGGCAGGAAGGAGTCCGGGTTCTGGGAGTCCAGCACCGAGTTGCCGGGACCGGGAGCGCTGGAGCTCCGGTCGCCCAGCGTCGGATAGGGTCGCGGCGGCGGCTCCTGCCCGCCGGCGTCCTTCGCCGCGAGCATCCCGGCCGCCGCCAGCGCGGCCGAGCCCATCCCCAGGAAACCGCGGCGCGAGACCAGCTCCCTCTCCTGCTCGTCCATGTTTCCCTTCCTCCGCGGCGCACGCCGGGCCGGCCGGCGGCGCGGCATAATGAGACGCACGGCTGGTTGAGCTTGGCCGAAGATACGGCCCTCGCTATACGCTGTCAAGCGCCGCCGCGGAGGGGGATGGATGACGCTGCACGCGATCAGCGAGCTGCTGGGAATCGTCGCGCTGGTGCTGGGGATCGGCGCCGTCCTCGCCCTGGCGTGGCTGCTGCCGCACCGCGGTTTCCACCACCTGCGGCGGCCGGCCGGGCGGGCGCTGCGCAGCCCGCGCCTCGCCAGCGTGCGCCGCCGGGCGCCGGCGGTCGCGGCCTTCGCCGAGCGCCACGCCCACGACCCCCGCCCCTCCTGGTTGCGCCTCCTCCTCGGCGCGCTCTGCTTCTTCGGCGGCGTCGCCTGGTTCGTCGACCTGATGCGCGGCGTCCTTCACGACGGCCGGCTGGTCACCGCCGACCACTGCCTGCACGCGACCGTCGCCACCTTCGACTCGGTGGCCATGGTCCGCTTCTACTCGGCGGTCACCAACCTGGCCAGCACCGCCTTCGTGGCGCCTCTCGTGGTGAGCCTGGCGGCGGTCTTCTGGCTCGCCGGCCGGCGGCGCGAGGGCCTCGGGCTGCTCGTCGCCCTGGGCGGCGCCCTGGCGCTGGCGGCGGCGTTCAAGCTCATCATCCAGCGCCCGCGCCCGCCCGAGGCGGTGGCGCTCTTCCGCGACTCCAGCTTCCCGTCCGGGCACACCCTGGTGGGCGCCGCGGTGTACGGCTTCCTCGCCTACCTGGCGCTGCGCGACGAGCAGCGCCGGGCCTGGCGCTGGCTGCTCGCGGTGCCGCTCCTGCTGCTCGTCGGCGCCGTGCCGCTGTCGCGCGTCTACCTCGGCATGCACTGGCCCTACGACACGGTGGGCAGCCTCGCCCTGGCGGGGGCGTGGCTGGCGGTCCTGATCGCGCTCTTCAAGTACCCGCCGCTCGCCGACCGGCTCGCGCCCGCCGCGCCCGCCGCGCGCTCCCGGGAATCGCCGCGCTGGCTGCCCGGCGCCGTCGCCGGCGTCACCGCCGCGCTGGCGCTCTACGGGGCGTGGCTCGCCGCCCACCGGCCGCAGCGCAAGCTCGCGCCGTTCCCCGCCGCGGTGCGGGCGGTCCCCGCGGCCTACGTCCTGGCGGCGTTCCCCCCCGGGCTGCCCACCACCTCGCGCGACGCGGTCGGCGGCCTCATGGAGCCGGTGTCGTACGTCCTGATCGGCGACGCCGGGCCGATCCTCGACGCCTTCGCCCGCGCCGGCTGGCAGCTGGCGGAGCCGCAGTCGGTGCACGGCCTGCTGCGCGAGCTCTGGTCGGTGGCCGCCAACCTTCCCGACCCGCGCGGCCCGGCGACCCCCACCTACCTCGGCGGCCAGCCGCAGGACCTCACCTTCGAGAAGCCCGGCGACCCCTCGGGCTCCATCCGCCGCCGCCACCACACCCGGCTGTGGAAGACCGCCCTCTGCGTGGCGCCGCGCTGCACGCCGCTGTGGGTGGCGACCGCCAGCTACGACCAGGGGATCAAGCTCATCGCCGAGCCCTACCTCTTCACCCACAGCGTCGATCCGCGCGTCGATCTCGAGCGCGAGCTCATCGCCCGCGACCTCCGCCAGGCCGGCGCCCGCGTGGTCAGCCGCATCGCGGTCTCCACCCCGTCGCGCGGCGAGAACGCCTCGGGCGACGCCTACGTGACCGATGGCCGGGCCTACGTGCTGCTGATCGGCGAGCCGCTTGCCGGGGAGCCACAGGCCGGGGAGCCGCATGCCGGGGAACCACGAGCTGGGGAGCCGCTGGCCGGGGGGCCGCATCCAGCGCTGCCGGCGGCCGGCGCTGAACCCGCGGCGGGGGTGCGGGAACCTACCTGACGGCAGGCCGCGGCGCGGCGGCGCCCGCCGCGCCTCCGCCCGATCCCTTAAAAAAACCTTTTTGTCGCGGTGCGCGCGGCCCGCCGCGCCGCGTTGCCGCCGCGCCCGCGCCGCGCTCATTTAATATTAAGTTTGAGCTGACGCAAGATTTTCGGCGCCGCCGCTGCCGGCACAGCGCTTGCTTCCAAACCGGGCAGCGGCCGAGGCTTTCCACTCCGCCGGAGCCTCGTTTCGCCGCTTCCTCCAGGCTTCCCGACAGCCATCTCCGAATGCGGCGGCACGCCGGCCGCTGTCGGTCGCAGCCGGCATCAGCGAAAGGAGACGCGAGATGAGATCACCGTCATCATTTATTGCCATCCCGCTGACCTGCGGCATCCTCGCCGGCCTGGCGGTCCCCGCCCCCGCCGTCGCGGGCGCCTTTGCGCCGACCGGCGCCATGACCACGCCGCGCGCCGGCCACAGCGCGACGCTGCTCGACAACGGCCTGGTGCTCGCCGCCGGCGGCATCGGCCCTGCCGGCGCCGCGCTCGCCAGCGCCGAGCTCTACAATCCGGCAACCGGCCGCTGGACCGCCACCGGCAGCATGAGCCAGGCGCGGGCCTATCACACCGCGACGCTGCTGCCCGGCGGCGAGGTGCTGGTCAGCGGCGGGCAGGGCGCCGGCGCCCCGCTCGCCAACGCCGAGCTGTTCGACCCGGCGACCGGCCGCTGGCAGGAGACGGGCAGCATGACCCAGCCGCGCTCGCATCACGCCGCCGTGCTGCTCGACAACGGCCAGGTGCTGGTGGCCGGAGGGCTCGGCGCGAGCGGCGCCGAGCTGGCCAGCGCCGAGCTTTACAACCCGTCGGCCGACACCTGGAGCGCCACGGGCAGCATGAGCGTGCCCCGCGCCTACGTCGGCGCCACCCTGCTGGCGAGCGGCGGCGTGCTGATCGCCGGCGGCAACGAGACCACCTCGACGGCCGGTCACAGCGCCGAGGTGTGGACGGGCGGCCAGTGGCGGATGACCGGCACGATGAGCGCCGAGCGCTCCGGCGACACCGCAGCCCTGCTGCCCAATGGCGACGTCCTGGTCTTCGGCGGCGGCCCGCTCGCCGGCGGCGCCTTCTACAGCCCGGGCTCCGGGACCTGGGCCAACACCGATGGCTACGGCTCCTCGCCCCCCGAGCAGGGGCAGAGCGAGACCCTCCTCGGCGACGGCCAGGTCATGATCGCCGGCGGCGTGGACCGCTACAAGTCCACCACCAGCCTCGCCCACCTCTACGATCCGTCCTCCAACCGCTGGGAGACGGGCGCCTCCCTGAACCAGGCCCGCAGCCAGCACACGGCGACCATGCTCGGCAACGGCCAGGTGCTGGTCACCGGCGGCAAAGGCGCGGCCACCAGCGGCGGCGGCGCGGCGAAGATCCTCGCCAGCGCCGAGCTGTACTCGCCGTAGCGGCCGTCCCGTGGAGGCCGCGGAGCCGGTCCCACCCCGTCTCCGGGTAAGGATCTGCTCAGGATGTGATCTCGTAGAATGGGGATGAGGCTGTCCAGGTACAGCAGGGGCGAAGAGACGCGCCATAACTCCTTGGGGGAGAGAATTTGTGCGTAGATCGGCGAAGTCCGTCGTGGGCCAGCTGAGCCACGTGCTCGAAATGATCAAGTTCGAGCACACGCTCTTCGCCCTGCCGTTTGCCTTCATGGGGATGCTGCTCGCGGCGGGTGGCTGGCCGCGGTGGGCGACCGTGGGGTGGATCGTGGCGGCGATGGTCGGGGCGCGCAGCGCGGCGATGGGGTGGAACCGCCTGGTGGACCGGCGCATCGACGCCGCCAACCCGCGCACCGCGGGGCGGGCGCTGCCGGCGGGGCTGGTGACGCCGGGCTTCGTGGCCGGGTTCGTGGCGGCCAGCGCGGCGCTGCTGGTGGTGGCGGCGTGGCGGCTCAATCCCCTGGCCCTGGCCCTGTCGCCGCTGGCGCTCGCCATCCTTCTCCTCTACTCCTACACCAAGCGCTTCACCTGGGCCTCGCACCTGGTGCTGGGGCTGTCGCTCGCCGGGGCGCCCCTCGGCGCCTGGATCGCGGTGCGCGGCGACGTGGCGGCGCCGCCCCTGGTGCTGGCCGCCGCGGTGCTGCTGTGGGTGGCCGGCTTCGACGTGCTCTACGCCCTCCAGGACCTCGACTTCGACCGCCGCGCCGGGCTCTTCTCGGTGCCGGCGCGCTTCGGGGTGCGCGGCGCGCTGTGGGTGTCGGCGCTGCTCCACGCCGCGATGCTCGCCCTGCTCGCCCTGCTGCCCGGCCTCTACCGCGCCGGCGGGCACGCCGCCGCCGGGTCCGCCGCCGCCGGGCACGCCGCCGCCCATGCCGCCGGCCTAC
>JASLEW010000735.1 GCA_030150965.1 Thermoanaerobaculia bacterium
GGCGAAGGCCTCCGCGCCCTCCAGGCCGAGCCAGAAGCCGCCCTCGGTGCTGATGCGCTGCGCGAGGGCGGTGCACTCGGGGCATTGGGCGACGAGGTGGCGGATGACCGCCTTGCGCTCGGGGCGCGAGGCCCGCAGCTCAAGGAAGCGCCGGAAGAGGTCGGCCGAGATGTGCCAGCCCGCCGGCAGGTCGTCTGGAGCCGGGCCGTTGGGCGGCGTCTCGCTCATCGCGCGGAGGATGCGCCGGCCCCGCGGCCGGTGGAACGGCCTAGGCCACCCGGCGGCACGGCGAGGACTAGTGAAATCGCTTAAGATGGGGTTTCTTTGACGGTTGGTTGCTACGCGGCGAAACCGCGGCCGGAGGTGTCCCGCGGGTGAAACGGCAGGCACCAGGTCTGTTGAGCATGCACTGCGATGGCGTGGAGGCGATACGGTGGGGGAGGTGAAACCATCCTGGGCCAGGGCGCTGAAGATCCTGCGCCTGGCGCGCGGCTGGAACCAGCCGCAGCTGGCGCGGGCGGCGCGGCTGTCGACCGGCGCGATCACCCGCTACGAGAAGGGCGACCGGCAGCCGGAGGAAGTCCGGCGGCTGGTGGCCGCCATGGGCTACCCGCCCTATCTCTGGGAGCGCGCCCTGGCGTTCGTGGCCGCGGCGGAGGTGGCGGGTGCGAGCGCACCAGCGCCAGGGGCGGCGGGCAACGCCCTGTCGGTGCGCATCGACGCCATCGCCGGCGATGCCGGGCGCTGGGTGGACGAGGTGGTGCGGGAGGCGTTGACCGGGGTGCTCGCCACGGCGCGCCCGCCGGCGGGCAGGTCACCCGCGGTGTCCCGGCAGGAGGGCGCCGCCGGTGGAGCGAGGGCGGCCGTGGGCAAGGCGCCGCTTCCGGCCCCCCTCGGCAAGGCACTGGCGATGCTGCGGGTGGCGCGCGGCTGGGAGCGCGAAGACCTCGCCGCGGCCACCGGCCGGCCCGAGGGAACCATCGCCAACTACGAGTACGGCAAGAGCAGGCCGAAGCTGCCGGCGCTGAGAGAGCTGCTGCAGGCGATGGGCTTCTCGTTCGCGGCCTTCGAGAGCGCCCTCGATTTCGTGCGCCTGGCGCAGGAGTCGCGCCGGCTCCTGCGCGCCGGTGCCGCGGCGGCGCTGTCGCGGCAGGTCGAGGAGATCGCGGCGGCGAAGGCGCGCCGGTTCGAGGAGCTCACCCGCCGCGAGCTGACCGACCTGGTGGACGCGGCACGGCTGCTGGCCTCGCGCGAGGCGGCGCCGGCGGCGTGGCGGGCGCTCGCGGCCTGTCCCGAGGCGAGCCGGCTGGAGCTGGTGCGGCAGGTGGCGGAGTTTCAGACGCCGGGGTTCTGCGAGCTGCTGTGCGAGGAGAGCCTGGCCGCGGCGGGCGACAGCGCGCAGCGGGCAAGGTGGCTGGCCGAGCTGGCCGCCGCGGTGGCGGAGCTGGTCAGGGGCACGGCGGGGTTCTGCTCCCGGCTGCGCGGGTATGCCGGCGTCCATGTCGGCAACGCCCTGCGGGTGGAGGGCCGCGACCTGCCGGCCGCCGGCGCGATGCTCGACGGCGCCCTGGTGGCCTGGGAGGCCGGCGCCGGCGACGATCCGGGGCTGCTCAACGCGGCACGGGTGCACGGCCTCACGGCGTCGATGCGGCGAGCGCAGCGCCGGCTGCCGGAGGCGCTGGCGGCGCTCGACGAGGGCCTGCGGATCGACCGCTGGGGCGAGACGCCGGCGCTGCTGCTGGCGAAGGCCCGGGCGCTGGTCGAGCTGGGCGAGTTCGAGGCGTCGATCGAGCAGCTGCAGCAGGCGGTGTCGTGGATCGAGGGCGAGGCCGAGCCGCGCAAGCTCTACGTGGTCGAAAACCTGCTCGTGCTCAACCTCTGCCACCTGGGCCAGCACGAGGCGGCGGAGCGGCGGCTGCCGCGGCTGCGGCAGCTGGCGCTCAGGCTGGGCAACCAGCTCGACCTGTTGCGGGTGGACGGGTTGGCCGGCAAGGTGGCGGCCGGCCTGGGGCGGCCGGACGAGGCGCTGGCGCTGCTGCTGCGGGTACGCGGCGAGTTCATGGAGCGGGAAAACTTCTACGTCGCGGCTCTGGTCACCGTGGAGCTGGCCGAGGTGCACGCCGGGCTGGGCCACACCGCCGAGGTCAAGGCGCTGGCACGCGAGTCGGCGCCGATCTTCGAGGACCAGCAGGTGCACCGTGAGGCGCAGCGGGCGCTGGCACTGTTCCGCCAGGCGGCCGAGGAGGAGAGGGCCACCGGCGAGCTGCTGCGCCGGCTGATCGTCTACCTCTACCGCGCCCGGCACGCTCCGCAGCTGCGCTTCGCGCCGGTCGCGGCATGACCGGGCGGCCAGCCCCAGGGGCCAGGCGGAATGGGCCTCAGCCCGGCCCCTGGGGGAGCCGCTTGCGGCATGACGGCCGGGTCACCGGCGACCAGGAAGCACTCAGCAGACCTGGGCACTCGGCGGGTGCCGGTCACTCCTTGACACCGGTCAACCGCCGTAGGGATCGGCCCCCATTCCGTCGTCGGTTTGTGCGGGAGGAGTGGTGTTGGCCGACTGCGCCGCCGCCTTGGGGAGAGCGTGGCGGCCGGCCGGCGGAGCCGTGACCGGCTGGCCGGATAGCCAACCCCAGATGCGGGCCAACGGCTCCCAGGCCGCGGAGAGCGCGCCGAACGTGCCGAAGGCCGGGGGCGGCGAGGCGAAAGCCGCGGTGGACGACACGGTCACGGCGAGCAGCAGGACCAGAGCGATGACGCGAGGGACACGGTGCATAGGGGACTCCTTCAGCGGAGGCGACCGTGCGCCTGACCGAAATAGCCGGCGGGGCGCCTTCGAGAGCTTGGGTGCCCGGGGGTGTCAAAGATGCGGCTGATAGGAGATACCACTTGACACGAATGGCGTGTTTTTTGACGCCGTTTTGACAGCGACCCTTGGGAGCCATCTTATGCCGGCAAAGCTGGGACGCCTGGGACACCGTGACGAGCTGGGCCTGGCGCTGAGCTTCCTGCGCTGGCTCAAGGGCTGGACGCAGAAGCAGGTGGTGGCGGCGGCAGGGGTGAGCCTCAGCGGCCTCCGCGCCCTGGAGCAGAAGGGAAGGGGCCGGCGGCCGACGCTCAGGACGCTGGGCCTGGTCACCGCCGCGCTCGGCGCCGACCTGGCGCTGCTCTTCGAGGTGGAGACCGTGATCCGCAAGCTGCGCCAGCCGAGCCAGGGGCCGGCTCCCGGAGAGGCGGCGGGCGGCACCGGAAGCCGTGGGGCGGTCGAGAGCCCGGCGGCGACCGCGGCGGTCGCCGCGGTCGCGGTCGCCTTCCGCCGGAACGTCGCCGCCGTGGTGATCGAGGCGACGGGCCGCGGTCCGGAAGCCGCCGGCGTCAGCCCCGAGGCGGGCCAGCCGCTGCCGCCGGCGGCGCCGGCGATGGAGAGCGGCGAGGAGCTGGGCCTGGCGCTAACCTTCCTGCGCTGGTCGAGGGAGTGGGAGCAGCGGGACCTGGCCGCAGCTTCCGGCATCGCCGTGGAGGCGATCCAGGGGATCGAGATCGGCAGGCGGCGGCGGTTGCCGGCGGAGCTGCCGGCCCTCTTGGCGGCGCTCGGCATGGGTCCGGCGGCCCTGACGAGGGTGACGGCCCTGGTGAGCAAGGTGCGCCGGCACCAGGGGGCGGCGGCACGGCAGCCCGCGGCGCCGTCGCTCGACACCTGGCCCCGCGCCTGGAGCCCTGCCCCGCGCGACCAGGTGGCCGTGCTGCTGCACGCCGAGGTCCAACCCACGGCTGCCGTTGGGGCCGCCTCCGCTCCTGAGGAGAAGCGCCGGCAGCTGTCGGCGCTCTGGTCCATTATGGCGGGCTGCGCACCGGAGGCGCAGCTGGAGCTGGTGCGGCAGGTGGCGGAGCTTCAGACGCCGGGGTTCTGCGAGCTGCTGTGCGAGGAGAGCCTGGCCGCGGCGGGCGACAGCGCGCAGCGGACAAGGCGGCTGGCGGAGCTGGCCGCCGCGGTGGCGGAGCTGGTCAGGGGCACGGCGGGGTTGCGCTCCCGGCTGCGCGGGTTTGCCGGCGTCCACGTCGGCAACGCCCTGCGGGTGGAGGGCCGCGACCTGCCGGCTGCCGGCGCGACGCTCGACCGCGCCCTGGTGGCCTGGGAGGCCGGCGCCGGCGACGATCCGGGGCTGCTCAACGCGGCACGGGTGCACGGCCTCACGGCGTCGATGCGGCGGGCGCAGCGCCGGCTGCCGGAGGCGCTGGCGGCGCTCGACGAGGGCCTGCGGATCGACCGCTGGGGCGAGACGCCGGCGCTGCTGCTGGCGAAAGCCCGGGCGCTCGTCGAGCTGGGCGAGTTCGAGGCGTCGATCGAGCAGCTGCAGCAGGCGGTGCCGTGGATCGAGGGCGAGGCCGAGCCGCGCAAGCTCTACGTGGTCGAAAACCTGCTCGTGCTCAACCTCTGCCACCTGGGCCAGCACGAGGCGGCAGAGCGGCGGCTGCCGCGGCTGCGGCAGCTGGCGCTCAAGCTGAGCAACCAGCTCGACCTGTTGCGGGTGGACGGGTTGGCCGGCAAGGTCGCGGCCGGCCTGGGGCGGCCGGACGAGGCGCTGGCGCTGCTGCTGCGGGTGCGCGGCGAGTTCATGGAGCGGGAAAACTTCTACGTCGCGGCGCTGCTCACCGTGGAGCTGGCCGAGGTGCACGCCGGGCTGGGCCACACCGCCGAGGTCAAGGCGCTGGCACGCGAGTCGGCGCCGATCTTCGAGGACCAGCAGGTGCACCGTGAGGCGCAGCGGGCGCTGGCGGTGTTCCGCCAGGCAGCCGAGGAG
Organism: Thermoanaerobaculia bacterium; assembly: GCA_030150965.1. GTDB lineage: Bacteria > Acidobacteriota > Thermoanaerobaculia > Multivoradales > UBA5704 > JASLEW01. The sequence goes on from JASLEW010000735.1 coordinate 4,800, forward strand.
GAGAGGGTCAACGGCGAGTTGCTGCGTAGCCTCATCGTCTACCTCTACCGCGCCCGGCACGACCCGCAGCTGCGCTTCGCCGCGGCGGCGTGACGCCGGCCGCTCGCCGGCTCAGCTAACCCCCGTAGGGATCAGCTCCCGCCCCCTCATCGGTTTGCGCGGCTGAACCCCCGTAGGGATCAGCTCCCGCCCCGTCGTCGGTTTGTGCGGCAGGGGCGAGCAGGGTGCCGGCCGGCCGCGCCGCCTTGGGGAGCGAGCGCCTGCCGGCCCGCGGAACGGGGACCAGGCCCTGGAGGTCCAGCTGACCGGAGAGCCACCCCCAGAGCCAGGTCAACGGCTCCCAGGCGGCGGAGGGCACCCCGGGTGTGGCGTGGCCCGGTGGCGGCGAGGCGAAGGCTGAGGTGGGCACCAGGGTCACGGCGAGCAGCAGGGCCAGGGCGACGACCTGAGGGAGGCGAGGGAGACGCTGCATAAAGGACTCTCCTTTCAGCGGAGACGGCGGCGAGCCCGGGTTTGAATGGTGGTCAGTTCTCGACCCGGCGGCGAGGCACGCGCGGTTGCTGGGTCAATTTCTGGACAAGCGAAGAATAGCGAATTGTGTATAGCGGTGGCCATAAGCACGCGGGCCGCGCGGAAACCCAGCTGTCAACGGATCCCCGCTGCAAGCGGTTTCAGCCGTCCACGCCATGCCGGCAGCCGGGTCATGCGCGCCCCTGGCGGAGCGGAGCTGGCCGATGCTCGGGTCCATGGGTACAAGCACAATCGAGCCGGATGGCGGCGCGGTGCTCTTCTGCTGCACCTGATCGAGCTCCTGGCCCAGCTGCCCGAGCTGGGCGCCGGCGGCGCGGTGCACAGCGTGCCGCGGCGCGCCTGGTCGCACCCGGCAGTGCCACCGGGGAGTGCCCCGCCGTCCACCCGCAGGCCCGGCGCCGGCGCCGCTCAGCTGGACCGACGCCGTGGCGCGCTTCCTGGCCGCAGCCGGCTACCGGCGGAGGACCTGCCGCGTCTACCGCAGCCTGCTGCGGCGCGTCGGCGCCCTGCTGCCGCAGGTGCCGCTCTCCAGCCAGCGCAAGCAGTACCTCGCCGCCCTCCGCGGCCATCTCCTGGAGACCAGGGCCGGGAACCTCGCCCTGACCCTGACCGCGCTGCGCTCCTTCCTGCTGTGGGCCGCGGAGCAGCGCCTGCACAACATCACCGCGGCGGAGATCCGCGCCGCGCTGCCACGGCCTGGGGCGGCGCCGGGCGAGGGGGGCGGGAAGCGGGTGGCGCGCCGGCGACCAGGTCGCGGCGGCGGGCCGGCTGGTCAACGCGCCCGGCCGCGAGCTGGTGGCGCCGGCGTCGCCGGCGGGCAGGCGGCGGCCTGGCGGAGCAGGGCCAGGCCGCGCTGGACCATCTTGCGCACGGAGCCGGGCGAGTAGCCGAGAGCCGCGGCGACCTCCGGCGGTGTCATCCCGAGCTGAAAGCGCATCGTCAGAAGGCGCCGATAGCGCAGGGGCAACCGGCGCGCCAGCTCGGCGAGCACGACCTGGCGCTCGCGGTGCTCCTGGCCCGGCGGCAGGGGGCCGCCGATGCCGGCCGCCTCCAAGTCGGCGTCGAGCGCCTCGGCGGTGCGGCTCTGGCTGACGACCAGGTGGTCGAAGAGCTTGCGCAGCACGGCGCTGGGCTCACCCGTTTCTTTACGAAGGGGGAAAAGGGGAGGAGTCCTCCTCGCTCACCACGGTTTCCGGGACCGGGATGTGGCGCGCCTTTGCGTCGCGCATCATCGCCTCGACCTCAGCGGCCACATCCTCGTATCGGATGCCGGGGGCGCACCCAGACGAGAGAAAGTCCGGGTCGCCAGCAGCCAAGAAGTCTGCAAAGGTGTCGAGAAGCGGCACCGGGGCGTAGCGCTCCAAGAAGAGGAATTGCCCGCTCTCGTTCACCTCCAGAAAGACCGTATCGCCGTCGGGCCGCACGATGAGATCGATGCAGCCGAAGGCAAGGCCGAACTCCCTGAGAAGGTTCACGCAGCGAGCGGTGATCTCCGGTGCCAACGCAAAAGGCTCCATCTTGAGCTCGTCATAGGAGCGCCGCCAATCGATGCGCCCGGCTATCGTTTCCTGAGAGCGGATCTTTACGGCAACCGCCTGGCGGCCCATGACGGTGACGCGCAGCTCATAAGCTTTGGGTACGACCTCCTGATAGATCCCCGCGACGGCCTGCAATAGGTGGTCCTCGACAAGGTCTTCGGCGGTCACGCGGCTGGCGAAAGGCATCCACTGCGTATCGCCCTGCCGCCAGGTGGCGCCGGCAAAGGGTTTGTAGATCAACGCGCCATCCTGCGCCGCCAGGAAGCGGCGGATGCGCCGCGGGTCGTTCGACACCAGGGTCTCGGGAACGGTGAAGCCGACGCGGATGGCAGCTTCGAGCTGGAGCGGCTTGCGGCTGGCGCGCCAGGCAGCATCAGGGGCGTTGACCCAGAGCGCGCCGGGTGCGAGCAGTGAGAAGAGGGCGCGGCGGAACGCTGTGCACTCGGTCTCTGCAAACTTCCGATCCGCCGGGTGGACGCGATCGGCTGGGAGGACAAGGCAGGGCCGTCGATGCCAGACGGTCTTAAACGGTCGGACGCTCCGCCGGACCGCTATGCCGTCAATGTGGAGGGTCGTCTTACCCGCACTAAACGAGATCGACTCGCAGTCTCTCCCCGGGAAGTTGGAGGTGTGCCACAGCGAGACCATGACGCCCTTCCGGTTGAGCGCCTCAGCGACGGCATAGGCGTGGCTGTCCTCGGGCTGCGTGAGGATTAGGACGGAGGACCGTATCGCCATTGACGGAAGAGCATTCCAAGCACAGCCCCGTCGAAGAAGCCTGTTCTAGACCGAATCCGCGTCCCACGAATCGTTGGTGGAGTCGTACTTGCCGGAGCCGCCGAGAATCGTCATGCTCGCGGTTGCGCCCAAGCCGGCGATCTTCGCCCCCTTCAGCTCTATCGCCAGGGTCCGCGCGAGCACCCGTCCAGCCCTGTTGGTCTTTTTCATGGCCGTTTCCTCCTGATGAGCATAGGCTCTGGTCAGTTGCTTAGGTTGACCATGCTTGGAATACTCCAGGGTAGACTACGCGGTGCGTAGCAGTTAAAGCAATACTCGGTGGGGGTGAAAGAAAGTCGCGATGATGACCCGGAGCGCCTCGATCCTAGTGCGCAGATGTGTGGCCGGCCTTGGCTGGGCGATGCTCGCCCTTCTCCTCGCCGCTGCGCTGCCGCAGCAGCCACTGCCGCCGGACCTTCTCGGTGTTTGGAAGAGCCGGGCGGGTGATGACCTCCTGCGGGTTGAGCCGGCCGAGCTGGTCGTTTACGAGGCGGGGCATCTCACGGCGAAACGGGTTCTTGGCTTCGGCGAGGGGCGGCTTTTTCTTCGGTCGGGTCTGGTGGAGGTCTGGTCGGTTGCACGCTCGAACGGCAGTCTTCACGTCATTCACGGGACAAAGACAGCTGTTTATGAACATCTGAACAGTCTGCCGCCGGAGCTGAGCATCCGTGCCCGCACCCTGGGTGATGCCGGGCCTGTCGCACTGGAGCGCAAGAGTGAGGTTCAGGCCGAGCTTCGAGCGAGGGTGAAGGAAGACCAGGCAGTGCGCAAACCGCCCTTCGACCAGGCGAAAATGGCGGCCGTTGATGCCGCCAACACCGCCTATCTCCTCAGGCTGGTCGGCCAGCTGGGCTGGATCGACGTGCAGCGCTTTGGCCTTCAGGCCTCCGGTGACGCCTTCCTGCTCGTGCAGCATAGTGGCGATCTACCGCTGCAGCTCGCGGTCCTGCCACTCATCGAGCGGGATGCCAGGCGGCAGCAGGGCTTTGGCCAGGCGTATGCCCTGCTCTACGACCGCACGCAGGTGGACCTCGGCCGTAAGCAGCGCTACGGCAGCCAGCTCGACACGGATGCGGCCGGCAACTCTGTGGTGCTGCCGCTCGATGACCCGGCCCACGTGGACGCTCTCCGCGCAGAAATCGGGCTGTCACCGTTGAAGGAGTACCTCAGCATGGTGAGCAAGGCCGTGCTGCAAGGCAAGCCCATCGCCATTGCCGGCGACGAGGATTTCGAGGCGGCAGAGCCGGCGCCGCCTGGTGCGGGGCAGGCCAGGCCGGCCCCCGCGAGAGCCGGCCAAGACGTTAGCATTTCTTATCGCAACTCAGACGGCCTCTCCTGGCCGCCCTGCCTGCGCTGCCGGTTCTAGAACTGCACCCGCTCGATCTCCTCGGGCTCGATCAGCTCGCGGCGGCGGTCGTAGAGCTGGGTGGTGCGGGTCGAGGCGTGGCCGGCGATCGCCGCGGCGCGCTCGAGCGTGCCGCCGTGGACGAGGTAGGCGGTGATGCCGGTCGCCCGGCAGGAGTGGCAGCCGAGGTCGTGGCCGATGCCGGCCGCGGCCGCGCGGCGCTTGACGACGCGGAGGGCGGAGCGGGCGGAGAGGGCGCGGCCCGCGAGCTCGCCGCGGCGGCCGGCGAGGCCCTGGAAGAGCGGGGCGTCGGGAGTCTCGGCGAGGGCGGCCGCCTCCAGGTAGGCGTCGAGCGCCGCCGCGGCGCGGCTGTGGACCGGCACGCGGCGGTGCTGGCCGCCCTTCTCGCGCAGCGCCAGGTAGGCCCGGCGGCGCTGCGACTCGTAGTCGCGGACGCGCAGGCGGACGATGGCGCCGACGCGGGCGAAGCTGTAGAGCATGACGGCGAGAAGGGCCTTGTCGCGGCGGTCGGCGAGGTCCTCGCCGGCGATCGAGGCGAGGAGGGCCCGGGCCTCGGCGTCCTCCATCACCGGGGTCTTGCCGGTGCGGATGACCAGGCGCGGGCCGCGGACGGCGGCGGCGGGGTTGTGGTCGAGGACCTGGCCGACGACCAGGTAGTCGAAGAGCATGCGCAGGGCGGCGAGGTGCTGCTTGACGGAGGGGGCGGCGAGTTCGCGGCCGAGCTCCTCGACGTAGGCGGCGACGACGACGGGCTGCAGCTGCTCCAGGGCGACGCCGCGGGCGTCGCACCAGGCGAGGAAGCGGGCGGTGGCGTTGCCGTAGGCGCGGCGGGTGTGGGGGTTGCGGATCTCGGCCGCGAAGTACTCGACGAAGCGGCGGGAGGCCCGCTCTCCGGCCCGGGCGATGACCGCCGGGAGCCAGAGGCCGTCCCGGTGGGCGATCGGCCCTCCACGGGGCGCTAATGCGGTCCGGCGGGGCTCGGCGGTGGCGTCGTCCGTCATGGGCTCCTCCTTTGCGTCCGATAACGTCTTTTATCAGACTTCAGCTAGGAAGGATATTTCTCCCCGGGCAGCCGCCTCACCTGCCGCGCTCCTCTGCGTCTGGCGCTGGCCGCTGCGGGCGCCGTGGGGCTGCGCTGCCGCTGGTGCACCCCCCCCGCGGGAAGCGGTCGCAGGGTCTTGGCGCCGACGGGGCCTCTCGGCCGCGCCACGCGCGGAAAGCCCGAAGTGGTAAGGGGTGGGGGTGGCTGACGCCGCCTGGAGCGGCAACGCCTGAAGGCCGGGCGCAACGTCGTGGGGCGGAGCCGGCGCCGGCGGCAAGCCCGTCTGAAACTAACTCAGGTACCACAGAGCCGGGAGCGGGGCAGGGCGCGGGCGGAGGGCGGGGGTGCAGGAGGGCACGCCGGCCGGCGGCGAGGCACCGGCGACCGACCGCCCTACCCAGCCCGGGGGGGCGGGGGAAGCCTCGAACCGGCAACGGGGCGGCGCAGCAAGCGACCAGCGGCGGGATGTCGGCGGACCTTGCGCCGGCGCCATTCCCGGGGCGCCTGGAGCACCGGCCGCGCGACGGGTTCCGCGAAGCAAGGCCGGTTCGGCGGGCAAGATCGGTTGTGGGCAAGAAGAGAAGCGGTCCCGGCGACTCCCCACCGCACAGGTTGACGTGGCCGACCGGAGGGATCCCCGCGCCGGGCAGGGGGGGATCAGCCGCGCCGCTTCCAGACACGCGGGTGCTGCGCAGTGTGGGTCAGCGCGAGGACCACCACGGCGTCACCCCGGATGCGATAGAAGAGCTGATAGGGGAAGCCGGCCACCAGAGCGCGGCGGAGGTTGCCGCGGTGCACCACCGGGAACGCACGGGGCAGCGCAAGGACGTGCTCGATGGTGTCGGCGAGCGCAGCGTCAAACCGCTCCTCGACCGGAGGGGCCACGGCTGCGTACCATGCGCGCGCCTCTTCGATGTCCTCCTGGGCTGCCGGCCGGAGAAGGAGCCTCATGCACGCGAGCGGCGCAGGCTCGCGAGCAGCTCCTCGCCGGGCAGCGCGCTCCCGGGGTCGCGCTCGTCCTCGGCGAGCCGCTCGTCGAGGAGCTGCTTCTGCCAGTCGGCCAGGGGCTCCTCCAGGAAGCTGAGGTTGAGCGCCTCCATCAGCTCCGCGCGCTCCTCAGGCGGCAGCTTGAGGGCTGCGGCTTGGATCTCGGCCTTGGTCATAGGGGGCAGTGTACGCGCGCCCCGGGGGAGCGCGCCACCGCGGCTGCGATGCGCGCTGGTGCGTGCGGACTGCTCCGCACCTGCGCTTGCGCGCACCTGGAGCTGTGGCCACCGCGACCCGTGGGGCGGAGGGCATTCCCGGGCCTGGGTGCGAGAAGTGACAGAACGTAGAGAAAGCAGCGGGGGGTTCGGGGGCGGAGCCCCTGAGCCGCCGCAGGCGGCCAAGCGGGTTTCGCGCTGGCGCGAAACACCGCTGGCGCTGAACCCGATTCCCTGGGTTCAGCAGAGAATAGGCTGGAGTTGGGTAGGACGGCGGCAGGCTTCGGCGGTACCAATCAGCAGCGCTGGAAAAATCGAGTGGTTGGAAGTCGGGGGGTAGCCTCGCCTTCGCACGGCTTTGGCAACGCGCGCTCTGGAGCGAGCCGGAGCGCCGCTCGGCGCTCCGGGAGCGGCGCCTGCCGGGGCGCTGGAGCGCGCTCTGGCGTCTGACGTCGAGGCCGCTTGAGCGGTGGAGCGAGCGAGCTGCGCTGGAGGCCGAAGGGGGGACGCCTTCACCACCCCCCCTCCCGAGAGCCGGGACGGCGCTCCCGGGAGGGTGCCTGTTGCGGGCGCCGGTACCGCCGGCATGCTCCGGCCGGTGCTTCAGCAGAGACAGGTGTTGCAGGCGGTCGGGCAGGTGTGACCGCAGAGCGTCACGGTGCAGCTGTTGGCGATGGTGCGCGTGGCGCTGCCGCCCGGCACTTCGCCCAGGGCCTCACGCTCCAGGTTGCGCAGCGTCTCGCGATGCAGGGAGAGCCTCGGGACAAGGATTTTCTTCATCCGCGTATCCTCCTCGAATCGCCGCCGCCAGGATTGGAGGCGGCGCTGGGTCGCCGTGAGCCGGCCCCAGCGAAGTCTTGCCGGGTTCACTCACTGAAGTGCCGCTGGGAGGAGAACCGCGGCATGCACGGCCGGGCGCTTAACCGGCGCACGGGCCGGGCGGCCCGCGCCCGGCGCTGGGCGCGGAGAGCGCGCGCTCCTGCGCGGCCTGGCGCTGGGCGCGGCGCCGAGCGCCGGACGCTTGCCGCTCTGCGCTGGTGCGCCGTGGCGCTGCGCGCAGGGCGTGCGCGCTTCCGCGGATCGGTTGCGGGCGCGGTGCACGATGCGGGCGCTTGCACTTGCGCAGTGCGCGGCTGCGCCGGCGCCGGGCACCGCACGGAGCGCCGGTGCGGTCCTGGGCTCGCGGCGGCTTGAGCGCTGAGCGGCGCTCCGCAGCGAGGGTCGAGAGCGCGAGCGGCGCCGCGCAGCGCTCCGGCGCCGGCCAAACGCTCAAGAAATTAGCCGCGCCTCAGCTCCGCGCGGGCAGCGGACGATGCGAGTGGAAAGCTGCTCGAACGCGGCACAGAACGGGTCGCGCAGCGCTAGCGATTTGCGCGCGTGGCGTGCCCGAGTCAGGGGCCGCAGCTGAGGGCGTAAGGGCGGCGGTAGCTGCTCTCTCCTCGCGCTCTTTTTGTGCGCTTTCGAGCCGCAGGCGAGCAAGCCGGGATGTTCTACGAAGTAAACATCCCTATATCTTGCTCTCGCCTCTTGACGGGTCTTGAGCGGCGCAGAAGCCCGTCCTTTCACCTGCATCTGCGGGGTGGGCCGAGCGCTGCCAAACGGTGGCGTCGGCCGCGTCTCCTCGCCAACGCCGGGGGGCAGGGGGGACACACCCTGGACGGCGAGCTGATCGCGCCCTCGCCACACGAAGGAAGCTGCACAAGGGGGGGCCGTCTCCGGGCGAAGGATGAGGCGCGGAGGGTGGCCGAGGAAGAGCTGCGGGCGCACGCGGAGCGGAGGGCGGGACCTCCGCTCGCAGGTCAGGCGGGAGCGCCGCCGGCGGACTGCTCCGGCGGCGGGGGATGCGGCAGGCTAGGAGGGGGCCTGCTCCTCGCGCAGAAGGCCGCGTTCCGGCAGGAAGACGAGCTCGATGGTGCCGGTCGGGCCGTTGCGGTTCTTGCGCACGGTCAGGTCCAGGGCGATGGCCGGGGGTTGGGCCTTGCGCTCGCGGGCCTCGGTCAGAAACATCGCCACGTCTGCCGAGTATTCGAGGTCGCCGCTCTCCTTGAAGGAGTCGAGCGAGGCTTCGCCGCCGCCCTTGCCGTAGGCGCCGGCGGCGCGGCTCTGCGAGGAGAGGGCGAGGACCGGGGAGTCGAGCTGCTTGGCGAGGGAGATCAGCTCGCCGCCCAGGGTGTCCACCTTGGCCCGCACGTCGGTCAGGTCGCGCAGCTCGCGGCTGGTCTTGGCCCAGAGCTGGAGGTAGTCCACGACGATGAGGCAGTGGCGGGCGCCGTGGGCGGCCAGGGCGCGGCGGACGCGGCTGCGCAGGTGGCCGACCGTCAGGCGGCCGTCACCGTCGAGGATGTCGAGGTGGCCGAGGAGGGGGCGGAGGCCGGCGCCGGCGGCGGCCAGGGCCTCGGGGGCGACGAAGCCGCGGCGCACGTCGCGCGGGTTGAGGGTGCCCTGGGCGCAGAGGAGCTTGAGCAGGAGGTTGGCGGCGCTGTTCTCGAAGGAGGCGTAGACGACCGGCGCCTCGCGCGCCACGTGCAGGGCGAGCTGCACGGCGAGGGTGGTCTTGCCCATGCCCGGAGGACCGGCCAGCAGGTGGAGGCCGCGGCCGAGGCCGCAGAGCAGGCCGTCGAGGCGCGGCACGCCGGTGTGGAGGCCGAGGACGGCCTGGCCGGTCGCGAGGCGCTGGGCGTGGCGCGCCCGGGTGTCTTCGATCAGGTGGTCGAGGAGGCGCCGGGTCGCCCCCGGGGCGTCGTCGGAAACGGCCGGGTCCTGCAGCTCCTCGAGCTCGCGGGCGGCGATCGCCGCGATCGCCGTCGCCTCGGCTTGGCCGGTCCTGGCCCGGCGTTCGAGGCGCTCGGCCGCATGGAGGAGGCGGCGGCGGACGGCGCGCTCGCGGACGATGGCGGCGTAGGCGGCGACGCGGCGGATGTCGGGCAGGTCGAGGTCGAGGCCGGTCAGGTAGGCCAAGCCGCCGATGCGCTCGAAGTCGCCGCTGTGCTCCAGGCGGGCCTGGAGGGTGCGCAGGTCCACCGGCGAGCCGTCCGCCGCGAGCTCGCGGCAGGCGTCGAAGAGGAGCTGGTGGCGGTCGAGGTAGAAGTCGGCGGCGGTGAGCGGGATGTCGTCGAGGACGCCGGCGTCGAGGAGGATGGCGCCCAGGACGGCGCGCTCGGCTTCGAGGTTGTGCGGCGGGGTTGTGGCGGCGGCCATACAGGGGGGACCTCCTGCCCGCGGGGAAGAGCCTGCGATCCGGGGCTGCTCGGGTTTTTTAGCAGCGCCCGGGCCGCGCAGCGGAACCGGGCGCGCCGGTTAAGCTAGTTACACTGGTTAAGGATGTAACATCGCTGAAAACAAAGGGGTTGGGGGAGTATTGCCGGACGCTGACCACGACATTGCCGGATGCAAACCACGACATTCCCGGGTGCTGACCACGACTTTGTTACTGCGCGTAGATCAGCGTAGAACAGCGTAAGTGGTGGGCAGCTAGAGACATAGGGAGACAACAGGAGGCAAGAGGGGACAGATTGTTACTGCTTGGGAGGGCTTGGAAGGAATTGGGAGGAGTTGGGAGAGGGGGAGGCTTGGGGGTCTCAGGAAAGCTCAGGAGCAACCTGGCCGCCCTCGATCCAGCGCCGGAGCTTGTCTTCGAGGGAGGGGGAGGGCTTGCGGCCGCGCTCGACCTGGGCGAGGTAGACGCGGCTGGTGCCGATCTGCTCGGCGGCGACCATCTGCGAGATGCCGAGCTTCTCGCGGTGTTGCTTGAGGCGGGCTGCCCAGGAGTCGCCGGCCGGCAGCTCGCGGGTGCGCGGCTGTTCGAGGGGGTCGAGGCGGTCGAGACGGTGGTAGGCGGTCTTGATGACCTCCGGGGCTTCGACCACCACGCGCGCTTCGAGCCAGAGGGGGACCCAGGCTTTCCGTGACAGCGCGTCGTCGCGCCAGCCGTCGCCGTACTGCCAGCCGGAGATCAGGCTGTCTTGGTGGAGCTGGTCGAGCGCCCGCTCAAAGCGCTCGCGGGTCCAGGACGGCTCCTGGGCATTGACCTCCAGGCCGAGCTCCTGGAGGAGGGTGCTCACGCGGTAGGTGCGCAGGAAGTCGCCCATGTGGGCGCCGACCCGCCACTGCCAGCTGAGGTAGCGGGCGAGGCGTTTTTCGGGCCGCTGGCGGGCCGGGTTGTAGCGGAGGGCGGCCGAGGAGAGGAGGGCCAGCTGGCGGCCCGGTCCCAACAGGAAGCGGCCGAAGGCTTCGCCGGGCGACACCAGGATCGCCTCGACGTCCATGGTGCCGTCGAGGCGGCGCTGGCCGATGCGGTCGGTCATGACGAAGGCGCGGCTTTGCAGGGTGCGGGTGCGCTGGGTGCGGCGCCCTCTGTCGTCCTGGTCGATGACCCGGGCTTCGGCGATGTCGATCCACAGGTCCTGGAGGTGGAGGAGGCAGCGCCAGAGGTCGGCCTTCTGGTCGGGGTGGAAGCCGCCGCGGCGGCCCTGGCCGCCCTTCTTCGGGGTCAGGCCGCGCGCCCGCAGGAGGTCGTCCACGTAGACCGGCACGCGGTCTGAGGCGGCCCGGGGGCCGCGGCTCAACCAGGCGGCGGAGATGGCGTCGAGCACATCGGCGTCGAGGTCGGAGAGATCCTCGCGCTGCTCCCACATGCGGCGCGCGAGGGCAGTTGCCTCCTCGGGTGCCATGAGGTACTCCTGCTCCGGGGTGACCGGCCGCAGCTCGGCAAAGCCCCTGGCGCCGCCCTTGTCGAGGGGAGCGCGCGGGAAGCGGGAGGCGTCGGTCGAGGTGAAGGTGTTGAGGGCGAGGGCCTGCTGCAGGGCGGCGTAATGGCCGGCGCTGGGGATCAGGAGGTAGTCGTCGGAGGGCGCTGCCGCCGGCGCCGGCGCCGCTGGCGCCGGCCGCGGCTCCGGCTGGGCCCAGGGGGCGTGGTCGAGCCGGGCGGTGAAGGGAGAGTCCGGAGCCGCTGGCGCCGAGGGCTCCGCCGCCGCGGCGGAGCACCGCGCGGCCAGCGCGGCGAGCTGGGCGAGGTCTTGCGCCGCCGGCCGGAGCCTGCGGCCGTCGGGCAGCTGCACGCTCTTGGGCGGCGCCGCCACGGCGCGCGCGAGGATGTCCGCCACGGCCGCCAGGTAGTCCCGCGGCGTGACGAGCTGAGCGCCGGTCAGGAGCAGGGCGGCGACGGTGAAGTAGGCGTCCGGCCAGATCGTGAGATCGATGGTGGCCGCCATGACCATGGGGCTGGGAGACGGTGCGGCGCCGCCGGCCGCCGAGGGCTCCGGGAGCGGTGTGGCTGGCACCGCGGCGGCCGGGGCGGTGATCCGCCAGCGGGTCTGACCGTCCGGGAGGGACTCTTCGAGGCGCAGGACGAGTTGCGAGCTGAGGGCCGGCTGCAGGCCGGCCAGGGGCAGGACGATGGCGGGAGCTGAAGACGCCCGGCGGCCTCGCGGCGGGGCGGCGGCGGGCGCGGAAGGGGGCCTGCGGGCCATCGTCTGCACGCTATCAGGAAACGCCCCGGGGGGTGCGGCCCCCGGGCAGCAGAAACCCCGGTGACCCCGGCGCCGGCAGGCCGAGGTTACTTGACTACATGCCTACGGGTAGGCATGTAGTCAAGTAGGCAAATCACCAAGAGGCCGGATCGGCACACGGGGCTGTCCCTCAGTCGTCGAGGGGCCTGAGACCGCGGCTCTCGAACTCGTGGCAGAGCGCCTGGTGGAAGAGGTCCTGGACGCTGATGTCGTCGGCGAGGGCGAGCTGGCGGATGCGCAGCCAGTTGGCGCGGCTGGTGCGGTAGACCAGGTTCTTGCGCGCCGCCGCGGCCTCCTCCTCCCGGCGGCGAGCGGCGGCGGCTGCCGGCCGGGACGGCCTCCGGCCCGCCGCGGCCTGATCGGCGGCTGTCCCGGCCGGGCCGCCCACGGTGGGAGTCGCGGCCGGCGCCGGCGCCGCGGAGCGGGCGGCCCTGGTGAAGGCGCTGAGCATGTCGGGCTTCTTGGTCATGACGTGAGCTCCTCTCCCCCACCTGCTCTCTTCTGGCGCCGGCCCGCGCCTGGGCGCGTGGGCTCGGCGAGCAGCTCGGTGGTCACCCAGGCGAGCAGTGCGCGAATCTCCTCGGCGGCCTTGCCGTGGGGATCGAACTCGGTGACGGCCTGGCCGGACGCCACGGCGCGCGCGAAGGCGCGGCGCTCGGCGATCTCGACGTTGGCGACGGGCGGGCCGAGGGCCGCCAGGGCGGTGCGGGCGGCGGCGACCTCGGGCGCGCGCGCGGGGCACTCGTTGAGCACCAGGGCGGCGGGCACGCCGGCGGCGCGGGCGATCTCCACCGCGGCGCCGACGGCCGCCAGGTCGAACATCGAGGGCCGGCAGGGGATCAGCACGGCGTCCGCCGTGCGTGCCACCTGCGGGGCCTCGGGGCCGGCATGGGGCGCGCTGTCCACGATGAGCAGGTCGATGCTGTCGTTGCGCGCGGCGCTGACGACGCGGCGCAGCTCCCCCGGCGTGATGGTGGCGACGAGCGGCGGCCGTTGCTCGCGGGCCTCCCACCAGGCGGTGGCGCTCTGCTGCGGGTCGGTGTCGGCGATGGCGACCCGCAGCCCGGCCTCGGCGGCGGCGACGGCCAGGTGGACGGCCAGGGTGGTCTTGCCAGAGCCGCCCTTCTGACTGAAGAGAGCCAGGGTGTGCATGTGGTGTTCCTCCCCTCCTGAAGCTCGGTCTCGGCGCGGTCACGCCGGGATTCCCGGATGGTTGCCTACTTGCCTGCCAATAGTCAAGTATGCGAGTAGGCAAATAGACTAGTTCATCGGCAGTCCAACTCGGCAAGTATCTGATATATCAATTCCTAGTCGAGGCTATCTGCCTATTTGTATGCAAATATGCAAGTATGCATAACGTGCCGAGTACATGGGGGACTTCTGGTAAGGGGGGAAGGGGGGACTCCCCCCCGGGGGGTGGGTGGGCACGGGCGCTCTGGCGCGCCTGACGCCAATAGCCGAAGTCGCGCCGGTCGCGGCGTTACATTTTTCTAACGCAACTCAGAACCGGCCATCTCGGCCCGGCGCTTGAGCAGGACCGCCACGCCGTAGTTGCTCAGCGGGCGGGTGCGGGCGCCGAGCCGGCCGTGGCGGTTGATCGGCCGGAAGAGCGGGCCGGAGACGATGCCGGCGGCGGCCAACCAGGCGGCGAGGGCCTCGGCGGCCTGGCCGAGGACCGGGATGGGCGGGCCGGCGGCCTGCCGCAGGGGGCGGCGGAAGAGGTAGCCGCCCTCGATCGGCGTCAGGTCCTCGACGCGGGCCGCCGCCAGCTGGCCGCGGCGCAGACCGCCGGCCACCCACGAGAGCAGCAGCAGGGCGCGGTCGCGCCGGCCGAGGAGATCGTCGCCGCAGCTGGCGAGCAAGGCCGCGAGCGTCTCGTAGCCCGGCGCGCCCTGAGGTGCTGGCGCCGCGGCGGCGCCGGGCGCCGAGCGCGGCCGGCGGCGGCGGGCCTTGACGAGCAGCTCGTGCACCGCCGGCTCGGTGCACGGGTTGGCGGTGCCGAGCGCCTGGTGGGCGGCCGAGAGCGAGGAGATGCGCCGCGCGACGGTGGCCGGCCGGTGCGGGCCCGGGGCGGCCTTGACGCCGGCGTCGACGAGCGCCCGGTCGGTGGCCGCGGGCAGGCCGCGCAGGTGGTCGGTGGCAAACTGGAGCACCGCGGCCGCGGGCGCGGGGTAGGCCTCGGGCAGGCCCAGCTCGGCCGCCGCCCAGGCCCAGAAGTAGTCCAGATCGCCCTCGTAGGCGCGGCGGGTCGCCGGCGGCACGGCCGCGGCGGGATGGGGGCGGGTGGTCACCG
>JASLEW010000755.1 GCA_030150965.1 Thermoanaerobaculia bacterium
GCCTGGCCTCGGTGGCCAGGCGACGCTCCCCGGAGGTCGCATCCCCCCAACCCCCTCCCGGCCCCTCCGCCGCCGAGCTGCTGCGGGACGCGCGGCGGCGGCTGGCCGCCACCTCGTTCGCCCCGCCGCGCGAAGCCGCGCTGCTCCTCGGCCGGGTGCTCGGGCTGTCGGAGGCGCAGGTCCTGGCGCGCGACGACCAGGCGGTGCCGGCGCCGGCGGCGGCACGCTTCCACGCCCTCCTGGCGCGCCGCCTGGGCGGCGAGCCGGTGGCCTACCTCCTGGGCGAGCGGGAGTTCTACGGCCGCACCTTCGCCGTGGACCGCCGGGTGCTCATCCCGCGGCCGGAGACCGAGCACGTCGTCGAGCAGGCGCTCGCCCTCGGCCTGCCGGCGGCGCCGCGGATCCTCGACGCCGGCACCGGCTCGGGGTGCCTGGCGGTGACCCTGGCGCTGGAGCTGCCGGCGGCGCGCGTCGTGGCCTGCGACCTGTCGCCGGCGGCGCTGGCGGTAGCGGCGGGCAACGCCCGCCGGCACGGCGTCGCCGGGCGGGTCGCCCTGGTGGCGAGCGATCTGGCCGCGGCGGTCGCTCTCGGCGGCTTCGACCTGGTGGTGAGCAACCCGCCCTACATCGATCCGGCCGACGCCGCCGGCCTCCCTGCCGAGGTTTGCAATTTCGAGCCCCACCTGGCACTCTTCTCCCCCGCCTCCGGCGATTCCACCCTGGAGCGGCTGCTGGACCAGTGCGCGCGGCTGCACCCCGGCGCGGCGGCCGTCGTGGAGATCGGCTTCGGCCAGCTGGCGGCGGCGCGCCGCCACGCCGCCGCCGCCGGGCTGGAGTGGCTCGGCGCCCGGGACGACTACGCCGGGGTGCCCCGGGTCGTGGTGCTGCGGCGGCCCTGACCCGGGGGTGGCGGCCGCGGCAGGGGGACGGGAGAGCCCAGGCGAGGAGGGGGGAGGGGGGAAAAGGGGAGAGGCCCGAGGGGAAGGGGAAGAGCGAGGAAGCGGCAGGAGCGAGAGGCAGGGGATCAAGGGGCGCAAGGGCGGGGGGTGACGGGGCGTAGGCGCGAGGGCGAGGTGGCTCGGAGGGGAGCATGGACAGGTTCCACATCACGGGGCCGTCGCGGCTGACCGGTCGGGTGCGGGCGAGCGGCGCCAAGAACGCCGCCCTGCCGGCCCTCGCCGCGTCGCTGCTGAGCGACGAGGCGCTGGTCCTCCACCGCCTCCCCCGGGTGCGCGACGTGCGCACCATGACCCGCCTGCTGGCGCACCTCGGCGTGGACGGCGAGGAGGCGCGCGGCGCGGCGGGCGAGGCGGTGCTCACCCTGCGCCGCACGCGGCCCAACTCCGCCGCCGACGCTCCCTATGAGCTGGTCAAGACCATGCGCGCCAGCGTCCTGGTGCTCGGGCCGCTCCTCGCCCGCCACGGCTTCGCCCGCGTCTCGCTGCCCGGCGGCTGCGCCATCGGCGTGCGGCCGATCGATCAGCACCTCAAGGGGCTTTCGGCGCTCGGCGCCGACGTGCGCCTGGCCAACGGCTACGTCGAGACCCGTGCCACGAGGTTGCGGGGGGCCAGCTTCCGCTTCGACCTGCCGACCGTCACCGGCACCGAGAACCTCCTGCTCGCCGCCTGCCTGGCGCAGGGCACGACCACGCTCGACAACTGCGCCCGCGAGCCCGAGATCGAGGATCTGGCCCGGCTGCTCAACGCCATGGGGGCGCGCATCGCGGGAGCCGGCACGCCGTCGATCGTGATCGACGGCGTGGACGGGCTGGGCGGCGCCACGCACGCGGTCATCCCCGACCGGATCGAGGGCGGCACCTATCTCGTCGGCGCCGCCCTCTGCGGCGGCGACGTGGTGCTGGAGGACGCGCGGGCCGCCGATCTGGCGCCCCTGCTGGACAAATTGGCCGAGGTCGGCGCCGAGGTCGCCGTCGGTCCGGAGGGCATCCGCGTGCGCGCCGCGGCCGGCCCGGGAGCCCTGAGCGCCCAGGATCTCGAGACCGCGCCGCATCCCGGCTTCCCGACCGACCTCCAGGCGCAGTACATGGCGCTGATGACCCGCGCGGACGGCGTCTCGACGATCCGCGAAACGGTGTTCGAGAACCGCTTTCAGCACGCGCCGGAGCTGGCGCGCATGGGCGCCGACGTGCGGGTGGACGGCGGCGCGGCGCGGGTCCACGGTCCCACTCCGCTGGCCGGCGCCAGGGTCATGGCGACCGACCTCCGGGCCTCGGCCTGCCTGGTGCTGGCCGGCGTGGCGGCCCAGGGCGAGACGGTGGTGGACCGCATCTATCACCTCGACCGGGGCTACGAGGGGATGGAACTGAAACTGCAGGGTCTCGGTGCCCGGGTGGAGCGGGTCCCGGAGCCGCAGGCCAGCTGAGACCCGCCCGCCGTCCGCGGGAATGCTCAACGCGCTACCTCTCGTCCTCACCCTGGCGGCGGCCGATCCCCGACCGGCGCTCGCCGCGCTGCAGCTCGCCGGGCGCTACCGCGACGCCCTGGCCATGGTGCAGCAGGAGCAGGCGGAGCGGCCGGCAGCCGGCAGGCAGCTGGGGCTCGACTACCTGCGCGGCCACCTGCTCGATCAGCTCGGCCGGCCGGCCGACTCGGCGGCGGCTTTCGTCGACGCCATGGCCGCGACGCCCCGGCTGGCCTTCCACTGCCGCTACCGCCTGGCCGTCGAGCAGATGCGGCTCGGCCACCCGGAGGTGGCGGCCGGCCTGCTCGCCACCGGCCTGGCCGCCGAGCCGGCCTCGCCGCTGGCGCCGGAAGCGGTGCGCCTGCTCGTCCAGGCGCTGGCGCGGGGCGGCGACTGCCGCCTGCTGCGCAATTTCCGCGTGCGCCAGCTGGCGACCCCCGAGCGGCGCGAGCTGCAGCTCGCCCAGGCCGAGTGCGAGCAGCGGGGCGCCAACTCGCAGGCGGCACGGGCGCAGCTCATCGCCCTCCTGGAGGAGAACCACGAGGACGACGTCGCGCGCGCCGCCGCCGACCGCCTGGCCACCCAGGAGGGCGGGAGCGAGCGCGGCCGGGTGGCGCTCCTGCTCAGCATGACGTTTTTCGAGCACCGGGAGTTCGAGCGCTCGGTGCGGCAGCTGGCCCGCATCTTCGGCCTCGCCGGCGCCAGGCTGCGTCCGCCCTCGGCCCACGACCTGGCCGAGGCGCGCTACGCCCTGGGGCGGGCCGATTTCTGGCAGGGCCGCTACGAGCCGGCGGCGCGCACCTTCGGCGAGGCCGCCGACACCGCGCCGAGCGCCGCCGAGAAGGCGCGGGCGCTCCTCCAGCAGGGGCGCTCCTACGAGATGCTGCGCGACTCGCAGCGCGCGGTGACCAGCTTCCGTCTCGCCTTCCTCGCCGAGCCGGACGGCGAATGGGCGGCGCCGGCCCTGCTTTCGACTCTGCGCCTCGACTGGCGCGGCGGCAGCGAGCCCTCCGCCGTGGCCATCCTGGCGATGCTCGGCGGCAGCCCCAAGTGGCGCGACTCGTCCCGGCGGGCGGCGCTCTTCCTGGCCGCCTCGGACCTGGTGCGCGGCCGGGCCGACCGCGCCGGCGCCTGGCTCGACCGGGCGGCGGCCGGCAGCGCCGACGAGGAGCAGCCGGAGATCGCCTACTGGCGGGGCCGCCTCGCCGAGCTCCAGGGCCAGCCGGCGGCGGCGGTGGCGGACTACCTGGGAGGGCTCCGCGCCGACCCCTACCACCCGCTGTCCCGGGCGGCGCTGAACCGCCTCGCCACGGAGCCGCTGGCCACCGCGGCACGCGCCACGGGCAAGCGGCTGGCGGCCTCGCGCCGCCCGCTCGACCTCTACGACGCCGTGGTGCTGCTCCCCCCCGACGACCCGGCGGCGCGCGCCGCCGACAAGCGGCTGCACGCCCTGTTGCTGGCCGACCCGGCCGCCGCCGCCTTCCTCGGCATGCAGGAGCAGCCGAGCGCCGCCTGGCCGCTGTGGAACGAGCCGCTCCGGCGCCCCGAGGAGGTGCTGCTGGCGCTCGGCGTCTGGCACGAGGGGGCGCCGGCGGTGCGCGAGCTGTTCCCCCTGGGCAACCCGGCGCTCGCCCTGACCGGGAGCCTGCTGCTGGCGCGCACCGGCGAGGCCGCCCGCGGCATCGCCCTCGCCGAGGCGCTGCGCGAGCGGGTGCCGCCGCAGCTGCCGCTGCCGCTGCTGCCGCCGGCCTTCCACCGGTGCCTCTACCCGCTCGCCTACCGCGAGCCGCTGCTGGCGGAGGGGCGCCTGCGGGGCGTCGATCCGTACCTCCTGGCGGCGGTGATCCGGGTCGAGAGCCGCTTCGATCATCTGGCGCTCTCGGCCAACGGCGCCCGCGGCCTCACCCAGTTCGCCTTCACCACCGCCGGCCGCCTCGCGGCGAGCCTGGGCATGCCCCATCTCGAAGCCGACGACCTCTACCGCCCCGAGGTGGCGATCGACCTCGGCGGCGCCTACCTGGCGCAGCTGCTGCGCACCTTCCGCGGCAGCCCCCACATCGCCATCGCCGCCTACGACGCGGGGGAGTCGCAGGCCCAGCTCTGGCGCACCTGGTGCTTCACCACCGAGCCCGAGGAGTACTTCACCAAGGTCGGCTTCCGCGAGACCCGCCTCCACCTGGCGCAGGTGCTGGCGGCCTGGAGCCAGTACCAGCGGCTGTACGGGTGAGCCGGCGGGCGGCGCCCGCCCGCCTGCTCCAAGGGGTGGCGCGAGAGGCGCCGGGCGGCCGGATCTAGGCCCCGATGGCCGCCCGCACCCGCGCGATCTGGCGGCGGTGGATGAGGTCGTGCCCGGCGACCAGGTGGATGAGGTGGCCGACGGACTCGCGACCGCGTTCGGAGTGCAGGCCGAAGCGCTCCAGGTGCTCCGGATCGAGCGAGCGCAGCAGGTGCAGATTGGCCTCGCGCAGAGCGGCGAGCTGTGCGCGCGCCAGGTCGAGGTCGGCCTGGTCGTAGCGCAGCTCGCGCGCCCAGGCGTCCTGGTCGTAGCCGTGGATCGCGGCGCCCGGGTGCGCCAGGACCGTCCGATAGCGGTAGCCGGAGACCATCTCCGCATCGGCGAGGTGCGCGATCACCTGGGCGATCGACCACTTGCCCTCGCGCTCGGGCTGCCGGAGCTGCGCCGGGCTCAGCCCGCGGCACAGCTCGTCGAGCGCCGGCAGCAGCTCCGCCTGCACCGACAGCGGCTCGCGGTCGCCGACCAGGGCGAGCAGCGATGCCACATAGGCCGCGTTCTCCTCGGCCGAGGAACCGAAACGATTGCTGGTTGCCGACATGGAGCCTCCCGCTCGCGGCACCCCGCGGCGCCGGCACGGCGCACGACGGCTGCCGGGGCCGCATCATACAGCGACGCGGCGGGCCGCCCCGAGGGCTTCACCGCGGCCCGGCGCGGCGGGCGAAGTCCGCGCCGGGGGCGCCGGGCGGCATCGGCTCCCCAGGTGCTAGACTTTGGTCGATGCTCGACCGTCGAGAGCTCTTCGGCGCGGTGGCCCGGCCGGCCGCCACGGCCCTGGCCTTGGCGCCCCTGCTGGAGGGGGCCGGGGTCCGGCGCGCCCTGGCGGCGATGGCTGCGCGGGACGGGGCGCCGGAGGAGCTGGCCGGCGACGAGGCGGCGTGGTTCGAGGTGCAGCAGGCCTGGAGCCTGGACCGCAGCATCGTCAACCTCAACAACGGCGGCGTGAGCCCCTCGCCGGCGGTGGTGCTGGCGGCGGAGAAGCGGCACATCGACTACTCCAACACCGCCCCTGCCTACACCATGTGGGAGGTGCTGGAGCCGCAGCGCGAGCCGGTCCGCCAGCGGCTGGCGCGGCTCTTCGGCTGCGACGCCGAGGAGATCGCGCTCACCCGGAACGCCTCCGAGGGGCTGGAGATCTGCCAGTACGGCTTCGACCTGAAGCCGGGCGACGAGGTGCTGACCACCAACCAGGACTACGGGCGGATGATCACCACCTGGCAGCAGCGCGAGCGGCGCGACGGCATCGTGCTGCGCCAGTTCTCGCTGCCGGTGCCGGCCGAGGACGCGGGGCAGGTGGTGGAGCTGTTCGAGCGCAACATCACGCCCAGGACGCGGCTGATCCTGATGTGCCACGTGGTCAATCTGACCGGCCAGATCCTGCCGGTCAAGGCGGTGGTGGCGATGGCCCGGCGGCGCGGCATCCCGGTGGTGGTGGACGGCGCCCACGCCTTCGCCCACTTCCCGTTCACCCTCGCCGACCTGGACTGCGACTACTACGCCACCAGCCTCCACAAGTGGCTGTTCGCGCCGCACGGCACCGGCATGCTCTTCGTGCGCCGCGACAGGATCCGCGGGCTCTGGCCGCTGATGGCCGCTCCCCCCTCCATGGACGGCGACATCCGCAAGTTCGAGGAGATCGGCACCCACCCGGCGGCGCCCTACCTGGGCATCGCCGACGCCCTCACCTTCCACCAGGGCATCGGCGCCGAACGCAAGGCGGCGCGGCTGCGCGCCCTGCGCGACCGCTGGGCGCTGCGCCTGACCGCCAACCCGAGGTTCCGTCTGCACACCAGCCTCAGGCCCGGCCTGGCCTGCGGCATCGCCAACGTCGAGCTGGTGGGGGTCGAGCCGCACCCCCTCGCCGCGCACCTGTGGAAGCAGCACCGCATCCTGGTCACGCCGATCGTCCACCAGGAGTTCAGGGGGCTGCGCGTCACCCCCAGCCTCTACACCACCCGGGAGGAGATCGACCGCTTCGCCGCCGCGATGGAAGCGGTCGCCGAGCACGGCCTGCCCGCCGCCTGATCCGGCACCCCCGCCATTCCTGGGCCGTATCCGAGCGCCGCAGGCCAGGCGCGGGCCCTCCCGCCACCCGCCATCACCGCGCTCCCGGCCCTAGCCTTGGCGCTTATTTTAAGCAACTCAACGCCACTTTCAATGGAGCGTCGCGCAGGAGGGCCGGGGCCTGAATGCCAGGCTCATGGCAAACACACCTCAGATTGGGAGCTGATCATCCGACGCGGGAAAGCGCCACGCACTGCTGCCAAAACTTTGATTTCCTGTGGCTTAACCTGTTTCGTGGCGTCTTCGGTATCGGTGGGTACAGGCATTGCCTTTTAGAGGGGGGCATCAACACCAGGCGCGCGCCGCCGGCGCACCGGGGGTTGACTCTCTTGAACAAAGGAGGAACCATGGCCCCCCACAAGACCCTTGCGATCGCTGCCATCCTGCTCGCCTCGGCTGGCGCCGCCTCAGCCGGCGTCGTCTACAGCAACTTCGTGGCGGGCAACGGCGTCGACCCAGGCGCCTCGATTCCCATATCCACTGACGGCAGTTACGTCGAGGTGTCGTTTGAGGTACCCCCCGGGCTCAGCTACCTCCTGACCGGGATCGACGTCGCGCTCTCGAACCCGAACGGCATCGCCGATTCTCTGAGCGTTGCGCTCATCCGTGATCCGCCTTGGGTCCCTGGAGACGGCTTCCCCATCTTCGGGAATCGACAGGATTTCAGCACCACTATCCCCCTCGGCGGGCTGGACCCCACCCAGCCACAGATGGTCTTCATCGACACGGATGGGCAGAACGCTCTGGACCCCTCGCTCTATCACCTGCGGTTATCCGTGGGATCCTCGTCGGCTGCGGGAGCCACCGTCAACTGGCACCAGAACAGGGCTGGCGTCAATGGCACGACCGTGACCTCGTTCGTCCCCCATGGCACGGCTGAGGGAACGCCAATCTATCTCTCGACCGGGCCGCTGCCGGCGTTTCGCATTCGAGGCACTCCCCAAGCCCTCTACGATATCGGCGACCCGCCGCCCATCGCTCCGGCCTTCTCCTCTTTCGCTACGGTCGCCGCGGGCCCCGCAGCCTATGCGACGGTCGAGCTTGAAGTGATCTGCCCGGGGCCGAGGGCGCAGTTCACCTGCCCGGTGGGCGTCTCGTTGCAGGCTGGTGAGACACCGGCGCAGGTCTGTGGCGACGTCGCCTCTGCGATCAACAATTTCGCCAACACCGCTCCTCCTGGTAGCTGCTGGCCCCTGCCCAACCTGGTCGTCGATCCCAGTCAATTCCACGCCGACTGCAGCGGCGACAGTGTACGGATCACCAACTCGACCGTAGGGCTCTGCCAGGGCGCTTTCGTCTGCGTCGACGGCTTGAACAATCTCACGAAGTTCGCTGCCCTGCCGCCCCAGCGGACTCTGGGCTACGAGTACGACTCCGTCTCCGGCCCGTTGGTCCTCGACTTCAGCGGCACGTTCACCGGCGTCCCCGGCGATCCGACGCACCCCGGCGGTATTCAGGTCATCCACCGACGGCTTCTCACCGACCGGACGTTTGGGGTCAATGTCCAACTTCCGGCCGGGAGCACGCCCAGCCAGATCGGCAGCGCCCTGGCCGCAGCGATGCGCGGCGACGCCGATCAGGTGTCGGCCACCCCTACCGGCCTGCGTTTCACGGCCGGCGAGCCCTACGACGTGACGCTCCGGGTCAACGACCGCGGCCTCAATTGGGCGCTCTCGCCGTTCACCGATCTGCTCGCCCGTTCCAGCTTGGGCACCAACCCGGCTCCCATCCTCCAGCCCACCTGCGCCGGCGGCCCGACCCGCCTCTGCCTCCAGCACGGCAGGTTCCAGGTGGAGGCCGCGTGGAGCACCTCCCAGGGCGGCAGCGGCGACGGCCTGGCCGTCAACGCGACCGACGAGTCGGGCTCCTTCACGTTTTTCGATGCCGCCAACGTCGAGATCGTGACCAAGATCATCAACGCTTGCGACTCCTTCCATAAGGTGTGGTTCTTCGCCGCTGGGGTGACTAATGTGGGGGTCGACCTGAAGGTCACCGACACTCTCACTGGACAGGTCCGCACCTACCACAATGCCACCGGTGCGTCCTTCCAGCCCATCCTCGACACCAATGCTTTCGGGAGCTGCCCCGTGTCTTGAGCGCTGGTGCCACGGGCCGGTCCTTCCGGCTCGCCCGCGTCATTCGGGGAGAGAAGTACCCCCCATCCAGTCCCACGGCCGGCGCCTCAGGGGCAGGTGCCGAACGCCGCCGTGTCCTGAAGCGGCGGGAAGGGCACGCCGGCCGGATTGACGTAGCCCCTGGACTGCCCGGTCTGAGTGTCGGTGACGGTCACGGTGACACCGACGTTGGTGAGTCCGGCGGCAAACACCCAGTGCTGCCCGTTGAGGGCGCAGCCGTCGAGGACCTTGACCAGCAGCTCCAGGTTGCCGGCGCTGAAGAACCAGAAGGCGCCGGTGTCCGAGGTCAGAGGCGCGGCCTGTCCGGTCCCCGCTGCCTGCGCGGTCCGCCAGGCCGCGCCGACCTGGAAGCGTCCCTCCGGCCCCAGGCACAGGGTCTCCGGCCCGGCGGGGCACGCTCCCTGGGGGGTCAGCGCCGCCAGCCCCGCCTGGGCCACGCTGGCGATGATCCGCCGCGGGTCCTGCGCATCGACCTCGATGCCGGTGATGGCGCCGCCGAGGCCGGCCTGCGGGAGCGGCGTCCAGGTCGCGCCGCCATCGGCGCTTGCCACCGCGATGCCGCCGTTCTGGAGGGCGTAGACCGTGGTGGGGGCCGTCGCCGCCAGCGCCAGCGCCGACACGCCGTGGCCCACCGGATCGGACGGCGCATAGACGATCTGCCAGATGGCGCCGCCGTCGGTGCTCTTCTCCAGGTAGCCACCGGCCGCGGCGTAGAGCGTCGAGGAGCTTCCCGGGTCCACCGCGAGCGCGGCGAGGTTGCCGATCGTGGCGCTCAGGAGCCGCCAGGTCTGGCCGTGGTCGGTGCTCCGGTAGACGTTGGGCGAGCCGCTCTCCAGGGCATAGACGGTGGCCGGCGCCTGGGGATCGATCGCCACCCCAAGGATCCCCGCCGGCAGCCCTGCCATCGGCGCCCAGGAGATGCCGCCATCCAGGCTGCGAAAGGCGAGCGGGCCGGCGTAGAGGAGCTGGTCGTCGCGCGGGTCGATCGCCAGCCAGGACGGATCCCCCGGCGGGTCGAGAGCCGTCCAGCCGACGCCGCCGTCGGTGCTGCGCCACAGGCCGACCGTAACGTGCCCGCCGAAGGTGATGATGGTCGAGATCGTGTAGACCGTCGCCGGCGCGAGGGGGTCCACCGCGATCTGGGCGGCGAACGCGTCGGGGGCCGCGAAAGCGGGCGGCACCGGCAGCGTCGCCCACGTCGTCCCGCCGTCCCGGGTGGCGTACAGCGGGCCGCCGCCGAGGCCCAGGGCATAGATCCAGCGTGCCCCCTGGGCGCTGAGCGCGAACGACGAGAGGCCGGCCGCCCCCGGCGGCCCCAACGGCGTCCAGGAGCCGCCGGCCACAGCCAGGGGCACGCCGGGAACCGCGGGCAGCGCGCTCGGCGCGCCGCGCACCGCGGCGGCGGGATGCGGCTGCGCATTCACCGCCAGCGCTCCGCAGAGGGCGCCCAGCATCCACAACGCCGCCGCCGTCCTCATCCTCGCCGCCGCCGGACAACGCTCTTGCGCTCCGCGCATGGTGTGCTCCTCGCGACCGGCCGGAACGCCCCCGGGTCCGCCCGGGGGCCGCGGCCCAGGCGCCGGCCGGTGAATGTGCATCCCTTGCCCTGGATACGAATGCCGTCAGCCGGCCGTTGGGACGCTCCCACCGCGGGGTGCCGCACCTCGGCGGCGGGCCGGCCGTCACGTCACCCGGCCCGTGCCGCCCGTGCGAACAGCGGCGGCGGCGCGAGGGCGCGGCGGGTGCTCAGGCCGGCGGCGGGGAGGCGCCAGGGCCTGGGGCCGCCGGGACGGCCGGGCCGGACGGCGGCTTCGCCGCTCCCGCCGTCCCCTTGGCGGTGTTGGGGGGCTTGCCGGACTTGGCGGGCTTGGCGTCGGCGGCAGGGATGGGCGGCGCGACCGGCTTCTTGCCCAGCTCGATGCGCTTGACCACCGGCGGCAGCGGGCCGCCGCCGGGCTGATCGAAGTAGTAGACGAGGTTCGCCTTGCGCCGCAGCTCCTCGGTCCAGCGGTCGATCTCGTCGGTGAGCCGCTGCTGGCGCAGCACCTCGCGGATCTGCTCGCGCTCCTCTTCGAGCGGCGGCACGGCCAGGTGCTGCTTCTGCAGCTGCGGCGTGAGGACGTCGCGGTAGTACCTGGCGATGTCGTCGAGGCCGACGAAGACCTGCGGGCCGAGGCGCTCGTCGACGAACGCCAGCACCTCCAGCTGCCGCGCCATCATCTGGCGCAGGGCCGCCTCGTCGAGGCCCACCTCCTTGAGCTGGCGGCGGAAGGTGGCCTCGTCCTTGAAGCGCGCGCGCACCTCGGCGACGTGCTTCTCGATCTGGTCCACCGGCACCTGCTCGAGCCCGTAGCGGTCGATCTCGTGGAAGCGCAGGCGCTGCGCCACGAGGTCCTCGAGGACCCGGCGCTGGAAGGCCTTCTCCGCCTCGCCCGGATTGGGATGCAGCTGGCCGACGGCGATGGCGCGCTCCAGGTCGGAGGCGAGGATCGGGTCGTCGTCCACCACCGCCAGGACGCGGTCCTTGAGGACAGGACGCTGGCTGCCGCCGGCAGCGGGCGGCAGCGGTGCCGCGGCGGCGCTCATCGCCGCTGTCGCCAGCATCGTCGCCATCGTCGCCAGCGCCGCGGCCGACCGGCAGGTGTGGGGACGGGGACGGCCAGGGAGCCTCATCGGCGCCATGCTAGCATCCGGCGAGACCATGGCCGAGATCCCTTCACGCCTGCGGGTGGGCCTCGCCCAGATCGATTGCCGCCTCGCCGACGTCGCCGGCAACGTCGAGCGCCACCTGGAGTGGATCGAGCGCGGCCGGCGGCAGGAGATCGATCTCCTGGTCTTCCCCGAGCTGTCGCTCACCGGCTACCGCCTGCTGCACCTGACCCCGCGCACCGCGATGCCGGCGGACGCGCCGGCCCTGCTGCGGCTCGCCGCCGCGGCCGGCCCGATGGCGGTGATCGCCGGCTTCGTCGAGGAGGACCGGCACGGCGTCCTCTACAACAGCGCCGTGCTGCTGCACGGCGGCGCCGCCCGCGTCGTGCACCGCAAGATCTACCTGCCCACCTACGGCATCTTCCAGGAGGAGCGCTTCCTGGGCAGCGGCCGGCGCCTGGACCTGGTGCCGCTCCCCTGGGGGCGCGCGGGGGTGCTGATCTGCGAGGACCTCTGGCATCCGGGGCTGGCGCACCGCCTGGCGCTCGCCGGCGCCAAGCTGCTGATCGTCCCCTCGGCGGGACCGGGGCGCATCGGCTCCGGCGAGATGCCCGAGAGCTCCGAGAGCTGGGCGCTCCTCACCCGCTCGACCGCGCTGCTCAACACCTGCTGGGTGGTCTACTGCAACCGCGTCGGCTGGGAGGAGGGGTCGTTCTACACCGGCGACAGCCATGTCGTGCGTCCCGGCGGCGAGGTGGCGGCGCGCGCGCCGCTGCTCGCCGAGGAGCTGCTGGCCGCCGAGATCGACCTGCGCGACGCCGACCGCCTGCGCTGGAAGCTGCCGCTGCTCGACGACGAGCGCGCCGGCATCAGCGGACCGGAGGCCGGCCGGTGATCCGCCGCCAGGAGGTCGCCGGCCGCCTGCGTCTCAACGCGCCGCTCGCGGTCGCGGTGCTGACCGATTTCCTGCGCGACGCCGTCGCCACCACCGGCACCTCCGGCGTCGTCGTCGGCCTCTCGGGCGGCGTCGACTCGTCGCTCGCCGCCGCGCTCGCCACCCGCGCCCTGGGTCCGGAGCGGGTGCACGGGTTCCTCCTCCCCTACCGCGCCTCGACGCCCGAGTCCGCGGCCGACGCCGGCGAAGTGGCCGGCCAGCTCGGCATCGGCCACCAACGGATCGACATCTCGCCGATGGTGGACGCCTACTTCGCCCTGGAGCCCGAGGCCGGCGCCGGCCGGCGCGGCAACAAGATGGCGCGCGAGCGCATGAGCATCCTGTTCGATCAGGCGAAGAAGCTCGGCTGCCTGGTGCTCGGCACCTCCAACAAGACCGAGATCCTGCTCGGCTACTCCACGGTGTTCGGCGACAACGCCAGCTCGCTCAACCCGCTCGGCGACCTCTACAAACAGCAGGTCTGGCAGCTCGCCGCCCACCTGGAGCTGCCGCCGCGCGTGGTCGCCAAGCCGCCCACCGCCGACCTCTGGCCCGGCCAGACCGACGAGTCCGAGATGGGGATCCAGTACCAGGTGGCGGACGAGGTGCTCTATCTGCTCTTCGATCTCGGCCTGCGCCCGCACGAGGTGGTGGAGCGCGGCTACGACGCGGCGGCGGTCGACCGCATCGTCGAGCTGGAGCAGACCTTCCGCTACAAGCGCCGCCTGATGCTGATCGCGCGCCTGTCCGGCAGCGCCATCAACCTCGACCAGGAGATCCCCCGCGATTGAGCGCCCGCCCGGAGCGCCGTGCTCCCTCTCCGGCCACCGGCGGCGCCGCCCGCGGCCGGCACCGCGGCCGGGACGCCAGGCGATCCACCGGTGCCGCACCCCCTGGCGGGAGCGGCAGCGCCGGCGCGGCTCCGGGAGCCGCCGGACCTGCTGAGCCCGCCAACCTCGCCGCCGGCCGTCTGCTGGTCGTCGCCACGCCGATCGGCAAC
>JASLEW010000794.1 GCA_030150965.1 Thermoanaerobaculia bacterium
GCGGGCGGCGGCGCCCGCGGCGCGGCGGCGGCACCGGAGGCGCGGATCGACGAGCTGTTCGCGCGCTTCACCAGGGGCAGGTCGCCGGGCTGCGCGGTGGCGGTGGTGCGGGAGGGGAAGGTGGTCTTCGCCCGCGGCTACGGCCTCGCCGACCTCGACCGCCAGGTGCCGATCACCCCGCGCACCGTCTTCGACATCGCCTCGACCTCCAAGCAGCTCACCGCCGCCAGCGTCCTGCTGCTGGCCGAGCGCGGCCGGCTGTCGCTCGACGACGACGTGCACCGGTACCTGCCCGAGCTGCCGCCCTACCCGGCGCCGGTCACCCTGGACGAGCTGCTGCACAACACCAGCGGCCTGCCGGACTACATCGAGCTCCTGGAGCACGCCGGCAAGCGCGCCGCCGACGTCACCACCGACGAGGATGCCCTGGCGGTGCTGATCGCCCACCCGGCGCTGCAGTTCACCCCGGGCACGGCGTTCCGCTACTCCGACACCGGCTTCTTCCTGCTCTCCCTGGTGGTGCGGCGCGTCACCGGCCAGAGCCTCGCCCGGTTCGCCGCCGCCAACCTGTTCGCACCCCTCGGCATGACCGACACCCAATACCTCGACGACGTGCGCCGCGCCGTGCCGCGGCGCGCCGTCGGCTACTCGCCGGCGCCCGGCGGCGGCTTCCGGCGGGACCAGGCGAACTGGCAGCAGACCGGCGACGGCGCGGTCAACACCACCGTGCTCGACCTCGCCAGGTGGGACGAGAACTTCGCCACCGGCCGCGTCGGCGGCCGGCGGCTGATCGACGCCCTCCTCGCCCCCGCCACGCTCGACGACGGCAGCCGCCTCGCCTACGGCGGCGGCCTGGTCCTCGACACCTACCGCCGCCAGCAGCGGGTGCGCCACGCCGGCAGCTGGACCGGCTACAGCTCCGAGCTGATGCGCCTGCCCGAGCGCCGGCTCTCGGTCATCACCCTCTGCAACCTCTCCTCCGCCGATCCGACGGCGCTCTGCGAGCGGGTGGCCGATCTTTACCTGGACCCGTAGCGGCGGGTCCGCAGCGGGCGCCCGCCGGGCGGGGCAGGGGAAGCGGGTGGCGATGACGGCGGGCGGCGCTTGCCGCCACCGTGCCGGGGCCTCAGCCGCGGTCGCCCCGCGGCGTGCAGGATGGCCGCGGACCGGCGGGGCGCACCGTAACCTCGGGCCGCGGCGCCGGTATTCGTGGTCATGTTGGCGCTCCTGGAGGACCCGGTGACGGCGGCATCGGACACCGAGCTGATGGTTGCGGTGCGCGCTGGCGACCTGGCGCAGCTGGGCGTGCTGTTCGAGCGCCACCAGGTGGGGCTCTTCAACTTCTTCCTGCGCTTGACCGGCAGCCGCCAGGCGAGCGACGACCTGGTGCAGGAGTCCTTCATCCGCATCCTCAAGTACCGCAAGACCTTCCGCCAGCCCGGCGAGTTCCGGCCGTGGCTCTTCAAGCTCGCCCGCAACGCCGCCGCCGCCTGGTTCCGCAAGCACCGCGGCGACCTCCGCGGCCTGCCGGCGGCGGAGCCGGAGGAGCGGCCGGCCGACGCGCCGCTGGCGCTCGCCGAGATGGAGCGGGCCGAGAGCAGCCGCCTGCTGCGCGCGGCGCTGCTGCGCCTCCCCTACGAGCGGCGCGAGGTGCTGCTGCTCAGCCGCTTCGGCGAGCTGCGCTACGACCAGATCGGCGAGCTCCTGGGCTGCACCACCGGCGCGGTCAAGCTGCGGGTGCACCGCGCGGTCAAGCAGCTGCGCGAGATCTATGACGCCATGGCGCGGACGTCGTCCAGCTCGCGGACCTCGTCCGCCTCGCGGGCGGGGTCGGCCTCGCGCCCGCCGCGCTCGCTGCAAACCCCGCAAGCGCAGCCAACGCAGCCAACTCCGCCAGCGCCGCCAACGCAGCCAGCGCCGCCCACATTGCAAACTCCGCCAGCACCGCCGACGGCGCGAAGAGGCTCCCCATGACCTGCGACCAGGCCCTCGACCTGCTGACCGAATCGCTCGCCGCCCCGCTCTCCGGGCGCGCCGCGGCCGAGCTCGACGCCCACCTCGCGGCCTGCGACGCCTGCCGGGCGGAGGCGGCCGGGCTGCGCCGGATCTGGAAGGAGCTGGGCAGCCTGCCGGACGAGGACCCGGGCGCGGAGACGGCCCGGCGGTTCGAGGCCATGCTCGCACCGCACCTGGCCGCGGCAGCCTCGCGGCAGCGGGGCGGGCGCCCGGGCGCCCTGAGGGAGAGCGCCAGGCGCGCCGCGGCCGGCCTCGAAGAGCGCCTCGACCGCTGGCTGCCGCGCCGCCCCCTGGCCCAGGGCGCCCTGGTCGCGGCTGCCGTCGCCGCCGGCGTGCTGATCGGCGCCGGGCACCTGCCGGGGACCGGCGGCGGCACCGGAAGAGGCAGCGAGATCGGCGAGCTGCGGCAGGAGGTGCGGTCGCTGTCGCGCCTGGTCACCCTGTCGCTGCTGCAGCAGGACTCGGCCAGCGAGCGCCTGCGCGGGGTGAGCTTCGGCCGCCAGACGAGCGGCTCCGACGAGCGCGTGCTCGCGGCGCTGCTCGACACCCTGCGCCGCGACCCCGACGTCAACGTGCGGCTGGCGGCGGTCGATGCCCTGGCGCCGGCGCTGGGCCGGCCGGCGGTACGCGATCAGCTGCTCCAGGAGCTGGACAGGCAGCCCTCGCCGATGGTGCAGATCGCGCTCATCGACACGCTCCTCGCCCACGACCGTCACGGCACAAGCGGCACCCTGCCGCGGCTGCGGGAGCTGGGCGGGGACCCGGCGCTCGACGCCACGGTGCGCGGCTACCTGCGCTCCCGGCTGCGGCAGCTGAGCTGACGGCCGTTGGCGGCCGGACGGAAACCTGATGCGACCAAAGTTGCGACCGAGCTGAGCGATGCGAGGAACACGGACCCTGCGAGATCAGCGATAGGAGCCTCGACCATGAGCCGACGGATCACGACGCCACGCCAGGGCCTCCTGGGAACGCTGTTGCTGCTGGCACTGCCGCTCGGCGCCGCCGCGGTCGGGGGAGTCGGCGGGTTCGCCGCGTTCGGCGGGCCGGCGCCCGCGGGGCGGCGGGCGGAACGGCCGCCGCGCACCGAGGAGCCCTGGGCGGTGCGCCAGGAGGCGACGCGGCAGCAGACCTTCACCCTCGCCGCCGCGCCCGCCGGCAGGGCGGTGACGATCGACAACTTCGAGGGCGGCGTCGAGGTGCGCGCCCACGCCGGCTCCGCGGTGACGCTGGTGGTGCACGAGACCTGGTCCGGCGACTCGGCGGCCAGGATCGAGCAGGGGCGCCGCGAGGTGCGCCTGGACGCGACGCAGGACGGCAGCGGCCTCCACGTCGTGGCCAACGGCCCCTTCCGCTCGCACGACGGCGGCATCGACTTCCACGGTTGGCGCGCCCTGGGCTACGAGGCGCGGTTCGATCTCACCGTCGAGGTGCCGGCCGACGCCGGCCTCTCGGCCCGCACGGTCAACGGCGGCGAGGTGCGTGCCGAGGGCCTGGCCGGCCGCTTCGACCTCGGCAACGTCAACGGCGCGGTGCACGCCGCGGGGCTCGCCGGCACCGGCAGGGTGCACACGGTCAACGGCAAGCTCGAGGCCGGCTTCAGCCGCGTGCCGAGCGCGCCGTGCGAGTTCCGGACGGTCAACGGCCGCATCGACGTCAGCTTCCCGCCCGGCTTCGCCGCCGACCTGCGCCTCAAGACGGTCAACGGCGAGGTGTACACCGATTTCCCCTACACCGAGAGCAACCTGCCGGCGGCGGGCGAGCCGGGCGGGGCGCACGGCGGCCACTTCCGCTACCGCAGCCGCGGCGAGTTCGCGGCGCGCATCGCCGGCGGCGGCCCCGAGATGAAGCTCACGACCGTCAACGGCGACATCCTGATCCACCGCCGCGAGCCCTGAGCCGCCCTTCCCGACGCCACGCCACGAGCATCGAGGAGATCTCCCATGCGAACCCTGCCCGCCAGCCTGCTGCTCCTGGCCGCCACCGCCGCCACCATCGCCACCGCCGCCGCGCTCGGCGCCAGCACCGCCAGCACCGCCGCCAATCCCGCCACCGCCGCACCGGCGGCGCGCGCCGCCGCCGGCCCCGGCAGCCAGAGGATCGACGTGCCGCTGACCGATCCCAACCGGCCGGCGACGGTCAAGGTCAACTCCATCCGCGGCGGCATCTCGGTCGTGGCCGGCAGCAACAAGGAGGTGGTGATCGAGGTGCTCGACCGCGGCGAGGACGACGACCCCGACGAGCGCCACGAGCGCCACGAGCGCGACGCCGGCAGCGACCGGGCGCCGGCCGGCGCCGAGGGCATGCGCCGCATTCCCAACCGCTCTCCGGGCCTCTCGGTCGACGAGGAGAACAACGTGGTGCGGGTGGTGGCCGGCCCGCGGCATGCGTCCGAGCTGCGCCTCCAGGTGCCGGCGCACAGCTCGCTCAACCTCTCCTGCGTCAACGGCGGCGAGATCCACGTCGGCGGCATCGAGGGCGAGATGGAGCTGAGCAACGTCAACGGCGCCATCGAGGCGCTGGACGTCGCCGGGGTGGTGGTGGCGCACACCACCAATGGCGGAGTGAGGGTCTCCCTGCGCCGCGTCGCGGCGGACAAGGCGATGGCCTTCAGCACCCTCAACGGCGACATCGACGTGACCTTCCCGCCGTCGCTCAGGGCCGGCGTGCGCCTCAGCACCGGCCACGGCGAGATCGTCTCGGACTTCGCGATCGTGCCCTCCGGCCGCCACCCGGCGGACGAGGAGCCGCCCGCCGGCATGCGCCACGGCCGCTTCGGCAGGGAGGTGAGCGGCAACATCAACGGCGGCGGCCCGGAGATGCTGTTCAAGACCTTCAACGGCGACATCACCCTCCACCGCGCCAGGGGCTGAGCGGCCGCGCCCGGCGGCAAAAATAAGCAGCCTTTACCGTGGAGGTTTCACCCCTCCCTTGCGCCGGATCCCTACGCCGACCCGGAAGATGTCTGGCATGTTGAGTCTTCCGTCCGTTGTTCGATAAAGCACCGCAAGCCCAACCAGGTCGTCGATGAGCGCCTCCGGGCTATTGCGGCGAACGGGATCGCTCGCATAGCGCCGAGGCGGAAGCTTGCTCTTTGCCGCCTTGCTCATCTTTCCCAAATAATCCGACGTCCAGCGAGCCACGAGATCGTTTACCGTGATGGGCACGACGGTGCCTCGAGCCGCCTCCAGCAGGGGCCTCACCCATGGGTAGTCCTCGGCCAGCTCTCGCACTCGGATCTCCGACGCTTGTATGACTCCCTCCTGGATCGCATTGAAGGGTAACGCCCTGCTCAGCGAAATCCTCTCTCGAGCGGCAAACTCCGCAGCATGCTTGAAGGCCAGCAAGTAGCTACGAGGGCTGATCCTGCTAGCGGCATCAGCGAGGTGGAGAGGGATCCATCGGTAGGTGATTCCTCGCTTCCGATCACGCCCCATGTACTCATCGGCGAGGGCCTCCAGCACCGTCCGCTGGGCTTCAGGATCGCGCATCATGCTCTGCGGCAGGAGGTGGACATTCTGATCTTCAGCCCACTGCTGGCCCAGCTCTCGGGCAGTTGTATTGCGAAACTTCAGCGCAAAGTCCAGCGGTGCGTTCGCATTTCCCAATCTCATGAACACCAAGCCATAGAGATCGGTGCTACTCCAAGAAAGATCGACTTTTGCGTGACGCAGCTTCGAGGAGTCCGGAAAGCGCCAAAGTTCGTCGTCCTCCTCCAAATCCGGGCGAATGAAGAACTTGAGCCGTATCGCGCGCCGGCTGCGCAGCTGCAGGCACAACCGCAAGGCAGCCGAGCTCAGGATCCGCACGCGATCCCATTCCAAAGAGAGGCGGTCGAATGCATCGAAAAGAACCAGCAGCACGGAGCCCTCGAGTGCAAGCGCCTCGTCGCATCGCGACAGATAATTGTTTGCCAGCTCGTCGTGTTCGCGCACCCACTCCACGCGCTGCCGCCAGCTGAAGCGCAGCCATGGCCAGATCCTGCCTGATTGCCGGCCTGCGTGGCAGAGCACGACGGTACGCCAGATCGTCAGCGCATCCAGCCCCTGGTCGAGAAGGGCATTGAGCGTCTCTGCGCGCGGAAAGCTCTTCTCGGTCTCATCGAGGCCGAAGCCAACCTCGACCTTGACTGCCACAGCCGGTTTGCCTGGAAGCTGTCCATAGACAAAATCACGGTGTACCTGGCTGGCAAGAACCGCCGTCCACCAACTCTTGCCGGCCCCCCGCATGCCAACGACGATACTGGCATCCAGGGAAAGTGCCTTGGCATGATGTGCCGGCACATAGACCTCGGAGAGATTTGGCGGCTGGAGAGATTCCTGCGCTTCCACCTCTGGAAGGCTGGAGAGTGCCTCGCGGGCGGCAACTGGATCGAATGCTAGCCTCATCAGGGTTCCGTAATAGTCATTTGCGCTTGCTTCTCAGGGTCCAGCAACCGCTCTGTTGCCCCAGCGAGGAAATCGCCAAATGCCGCATTGATAACCGGCCAGAGAGGGCGCCGCTCGGCTTGGGCGAAGCTGCACCCGCGCAGTTCGCCGCTGAAGTACACGGCCAGCGGATGGTGAGGCGCATCCTGGTCCTCGAGCGCAAACGTTGCGGCAGGAGCTTCAGGGGTGGTCTTGCTGTCGTCATCGTATAGAGCCGACCAGACCTCGTAAGAGGAATCCAACCAGCTTCTCACCGCACGGTCGGTGATATCCACCTGCGAGGCGACCATCTTGAGCCGCCAGCGCAGATCTTCCTCTGGCATGCCGAAACGGATCCCTTTCGACCTGGCTAGGTGCTCGAACAGCAGGCGATAAGCCTGCCAGCTCTGAGGCTCATCGCGCGCAAAGAGGAATACCTCCGCACCGAGCTGCGTGACCGCCGCGGCGCCGATATCATGAAGCCCAGCCCGGCTATCCAGGATGATAGCGTCGGGACGCTCTCGAAGTCCTGCCAGGCCCTGAATCAGCTCGTCCAATCTTTTCGCAATGCCTACTTCACCCTCAGCAGGGCTGAAAGTGGGGGTGTAGACGCGGCCCACCTTGGCCACGTAGTCGCGGGTCTTGGCACCGAGGGCTGGAAGCACCTGGATGATCCCATCGAGATCGGCTGCGAGGGGACTGACGGCCAAGTAGTCCTCAAGCACCGGCTGCCCAGATCGCTCCAAGAGCGCTTCCACCAGCCAGTCGATCAGACCGTAGTCCGGGAGATCGTCGAGCAGAAGCGTGGTCAGCCCCGGAGCTTCCAGATCGAGGTCGACCACCACCACTCTCCGCCCAATGCGAGCGAGATGCCAGGCCCACACGGCAACCGTCGTGCTGCGCCCGACTCCGCCCTTGAGGCTGAACAAGGTCGCCAGGGGAATGGCAGCCTGTGTGCGAATCGGTTGCCTCAACCAATCCAGGTTGGTGAGCAGGCGGTCGACCACCCACACGCCTGAGTGATCGGGCAGAGGCACGCGGTCGGGAGACTGGAGGATGTCCTGGTCATCAATCAAATCCGAGCGGCGCAAGAGGACACGGCGAAGCCCCGGGCTGAAGCGGCCCAAACTCTCGTCCAGCGCCGCAGCCAGGGGATCGAGAGCATCGCCTGAGGGCAGATCATCCTCCAAGACACAGGACAGCTGACCGGTCACGTCCCGCACCACCGTTATCCTGAGCTCGCTGTTGCAGCTCGCTTGCCGTATCAGTTGAATAGCGGCTGGTATGGCTTCATCAAATCGCATCATTCTCACCTCTTCCTTTGGCCGGTGAGCCGGACGCTTCCGAGCACCCGCTTAGCCGCGACCCTGTGCTGGTTGAGCACCTCCCCGGCGATCGCATCATTGGGTCCGTAGCGGTGATCAATCGACCAGTTGGCAAAGGGATTCGCCTGTTTGAGCACCTGCACAAGGCTTGGGAAGAGCCTTTGAATGTTCTGAACGGAAGCGAGATCCCACAATCGATTAATGTGCTCTCGATATACACTGGAGAGGACGCCCGCCGCACAACAGCCAGGCAGCTGGACCAGGACGCTCTTGATCGCGCACTCCGCCGACAAGCCAAACAGTTGATCGGCGTTCTCCAGGGAGCCATGCGCGCTGAGCACCTCAGCGTCTTGAAAGTGGCGCAGAGCGGCTTCGTTGAAGCACTCGGACATGGACACTGGCATTTCCCTAAAGGAACCGTCAGGACGCAGCGCAATCTTCTCACAACCCGCTTTCGGATGCGGCGGGGCGGCTATCCTTGGAACCCAACCATCAAGCGGCCGGTGGCAAGAGATGCTGGAGCCGAGGAGCCATCCAATGCCGGGAGCAGGCTCAGGGCGCGAAGTAGCCGCTCACGTCGATCACCAGCTGCACCTGGCCGGAGGCGAGCGCCGCCGTGGCCGCCAGCTGCCCCAGGCCGTCGCTCGAGAGCGGCAGCACGGCGCCGCAGGCCTTCACCCCGCCGGCGGCGAAGTCGATCGAGCTGGCGAGGCCGCTCGGGTAGTCGGCGGGGTAGAGGGTGATGCCGCCGGCGGTCGAGGCGTTGACCGCGGTGATGTTGAGCGCCACGGAGCGCGCGCCGAGCGGCACGCCGCACAGGCCGCCGACCTGGATCAGGCGCACCGCCGCCGCCGCGAGCAGCGGCGTCTGGGTGGTGCGGGTGTCGAGCAGCCGGCACGGCGTGAGGGTGTAGAAATGGTTGGGCACGACGGGGAGCACCGTCACCGGAACGTTGGCGGTGGTGCTGCCGCTGGCGTTGCTGACCGTCAGCTGCACGGTGTAGCCGCCGGCCGCCAGGCCCGCCGTGCTCCAGGTGGGCGCCTGACCGCTCAGCGCCTGCACCTGCGTGCTGCCGAGCAGGCCCACCTGGAAGATCTGCCAGGAGTAGGTCAGCGGCGGCTGGCCGCTCGCCTGACCGGAGAGGTAGACCGGCTGTCCGGCATAGACCTGGGCCGGGGCCGCCGCCGCCGAGCCGGCCGCGGGCGTCGGGTCGAGCACGTTGACCTGCTGGGTCAGCGTCGCGCAGCCGGCGGAGTTGCAGACCTTGAGGGTCACGGTGTGGACCCCCGGCGTGGTGAACTGCACCACCGGGTTCTGCGCGATCGAGGCGCCGGCGGCCGTGACACCGCCGGCCGGGCCGCCGCCGTGCAGGGCGGGGGCGGCGTCGGCAGGCGCCGCGAGCGCCGTGGCGGCCCCGCCGGCCGCAATGTCCGGAGGACTCGGCAACGAGGAGGAGACGGCGGCGCCGGGGCCTGCCGCCAGGATCGCCAGCGCGGACAGTCCCGCCAGGACCGCCGGTCCCGCCACACCGGTCCAACGCTTCGCTTCGCTCAACTCTCGCCTCCCTGACCTTCCTTGACTCCCTTACCTCCAGGGACGGCAGCCGCGACCGCCTGGAGAGAGGGCTCCCCTGAGCGGCGGCCAGCGGCACGACGGACATCAAGCTGCTACAGGCAAACTTCTGGCGACAGGATAGCAGGTGCCTGGCGAAGCGCAAGCGCTGACTTCATGCGGAGTTATCCCGTGGCCCCGCGACCGGTGGGTCCTGGGCGCAGGGGCGGCGGGCCGGGGCGCGCCGCCACCGGGCCGGGGCCGCCCGGACGAATGGCCGCCGGAGCCGGCGAGCCGGCGACCCGGCGACCGTCGGCGGGCACCGAGCGGGCACGGCGCGGCGGGAGGGACCCGGAAGAGAGGCCGGACGCGGCGGGAGAAGGCGGCCCGGACCGCCCCTCGGACGTCGCCGGTGGGCTACAGGCGCCTGCGGATCACCGCGGGCAGGGTGCGCCGCCGGCGATCCAGATCCTGACGCTGGCGACGAAGGCGGCGTGCGGCACCGCCACCGGCGCCCGGCCGACGCCCGGCTGCCAGCCCCAGAGCACCAGCGGGTCGTGGCTCACGTGCTCCAGCACCGCGGCCAGGTCCCGGCCGCCGTTGCGCCGCGGGTCCTTGACGGTGGCGCAGAGCTCGGCCTTCGACAGGCCGACGAACACCATCTTGCGCTGCGGCGGCGGCAGCTGCCAGTTCGGAGCGCCAGGCGGCATGTGCGGCCCGTAGGCGGCCGGCGGGTTGGCCGTCGCGTGGCAGGTGGCGCAGGGCAGCCCGGGCGCCCCCTTGCCGTCGGGACCGCGCTGGACGTTCTGCGCGTGCACGGTCCCCTCGTCGAACTGCAGCGGCGCGTCGCCGGGGATGTGGCAGTTCTGGCAGCGCGGATGCTGCAGCACCTTCTGGATGGTGTCGAAGGCGATGATCGCCGGGGGCGCAGGGGGCGCAGGGGGCGCAGGGATCGCCGAGGCCGCCGGGGTCGCGGAGGCCGCCGGGGCCCCGGAGGCCGCCGGCGTGGCGGAGGCCGCCCGGTTCGCGGCGGCCACCGGGGTTGCCGAGGCCGGGACGGTCGCGGCGGCTGCAGGGATGGTGACGGCTGCCCGGGCCGGCCCGGCGGCGGGTGCCGACGGCCGCTCGCCGCCCGCGGGCCGCGCCGCCAGTCCGGCGCCGA
>JASLEW010000850.1 GCA_030150965.1 Thermoanaerobaculia bacterium
GATGCCTCGACGCCTTAGATATCGGATTTGTGACGCACCGCACTAGCGCATCCGCGCGGCTCGCGGAACCGCCATGCCGGACTGAGATCCTGATGACAGGGTCGCCCACCGCGCTGGACCTCGCCCTCGTCATCCTGATCACCGTGATCTGGCCGCTCGCCGAGTGGCTGGGGTACTACCCGAGGTCGGTGCGTGCGGTTGCAGCCGGTGTGGCCGGCGCACGCGCGCGCCTCTACCGCAACAGCATCCTGCCGCAGTGGGGCCTCAGCGCCTGCGTCATAGCCCTCTGGGCCGTGCGCGGGCGTCCCTGGGCCGCCCTCGGGATTGGCGCCGGCACGCCGCTGCAGACGGCCATCGGCTGCGGGCTGGCCGCGGTCCTGCTCATCCTCGTCTGGCGCCAGCGGCGAGCCATCAGGACAATCCTCGACCGCCCCGCGGGCCTGAAGGCGGTGCGCCGCGGGCTCGTGCACATCGAACCCCTCATCCCGCGCACGCCCGGCGAGATGCGCGGCGCCTGCCTGCTGTCGCTGACCGCCGGGATCTGCGAGGAGCTTCTCTTTCGCGGCTTCGTGATGGCCTGCTTCCAGTCGCTGCTGCCGGCCAGCTGGAGCGGCCTGATCCTCGCCGCTCTGATCAGCTCGGCCCTCTTCGGCTTCGGCCACATCTACCTCGGCGCACGTCAGGTGTGGATGAGCGCCATCGCCGGCGCCGTCGCGGCCATCATCGTGCTCGCCGCCGGCTCGATCTGGCCGGCGGTCCTCATCCACGCGGCCATGGACCTGAGCTCCTTCGACCTTGGCTATCGCGCCTGGAAGAACGGCAGTGAGGAACCCGAGCGGGCGGCTCCTGGCGAGTTTTCGCGGACCGGATGACGCCGTCCGGGGGACGGATCCGTCGAGATTGCGCGGCGCCCGGTCAGTGCGCGGCGGCCGTGCCCTTGCGGGTCAGGAGCAGCTCCATCATCAGCCTCTCCTTGCCGTCCTCCTGGACCAGGTAGTGGCGGTGCACCAGGATCCGGCCGTCCTGCTCCAGGTGGGAGCGGGTGATGGAGCGGCGGCCGGGCTTGGCGGGCTCGAAGGCGGCGGCATAGAGAACGATCTCCTTGCCGTCGAAGGGGCCTTCGCTCTGGCGCATCGAGAAGGTGGTGCCGCGCGAGTCGTACCAGACGGTGGTGAACCTCCCCGACTTGGCTTCGAAGCCGGAGATGCCGGTGCCGGTCGTCCGGCCGCCGTCCTTGTCGAAGAAGACGAAGTCCGACTCCAGGAAGTGCCCCTCGTGCACCATCTTCTGCACGCACTCGCCGCTGGTGCGGACGGGCTCGCCCTTCTGCGGGTAGAAGGTCTTGACCACGTCCCAATCGCCCACGAACTTGGCCAGCAGGACCTGCCCCGTGCCCGGGGCGGTCCGCGGCTCGTAGGCGTTCTGCGCGTCCTGCCGCGGGCGCGCCGCAGGTGGCGGCGGGGCCGCCTGGCCGGGTTGCGACGGTTGTGCCGCCCGCGCCGGCACTGGCTTGGCGTCGCTCTGCCGCGCCTGCGCATTCCCGCCGGCGCTCAGGACTGCCAGCGTCACGAGGAGGGCACAGAGGGCGGCGCTGGCCCGGCGAGCCACGGCTGGCCGGGCAGAGAACACACGAGACGGACGAGGACGCGAAGGCTTGTGCACCTTGGGCTCCTTTCTGCCGGTTGCCGGGCCGATGGTATCAGCCGGCAGCCAGGTCGCCGAAGGCGCAGCTCAGCTCGTCGTCCTCACGTCCTGGACCGGCTGCCACTGAGCCGCCATCAGAACCTCCACGGGGATCTTCCATAGGCCATCCGCGGCGAGGCGACCGGCGAGCCAGAGCTCGTCGCCGGCGAAGGCCGCGGTCATGGGTCCCGTGGAGACCGCCACCCCATCGAGCATCACCCGCTCGAGGAGGTTCTGCGTCGGGTTGAAGCGGTCGAGAGCCATGCCCTCGGGGGTGGAGACGACGAGGTAGATGTAGCCATCCCGGCCGCAGACGAGAGCGCGGACGACACCGCGCGGCATGGTGGCACCTGACGGCGGCAGGAGGATGCGATCCGCGCCCTGCGCGCTCCTGACCAGCGCTTCGTGCTCCTCCTCCTTCTTGCTCAGCCCTTGCCAGACGACATCGCCGCTGCCGACGACGACCTCTCGCTCCACCCCATCCTTGGAGACCTTTTGGAGGCGATACCGGTTCCAATAGGCAAGCCAGGTCGCGTCGTTCTTGGCGGTGCAGACCAGGGAATCGGTCTGGGCCTTCCCCTCGGCCAGGGGATTCGCCGGCATCTCCCTGAACGAGGGGACGGGCGCCCAGACCACGGGCTGCCAGCGGCCATCCGCAAGGCCAAGGACACGCGGGATCGTCTTCTGGATACGCGGCTCGGAGGCGTCCGCCGGCGGACCGATCGAGGTCACCGCCACCAACGGTCCCGACGCAGAGTAGGCCAACGACGAGATCAGCGAGCGCAGCCCGTCAGGGTGCTGCTCCTTGTCATGGTCGCAGAGGACCACTTCGTTCGGCCAGCCCACGGCCCACATCGAACCGTCAGGGTCCATCGCGGCGGCGTAGGCGGGACCCCGCGAGCGGTCGCAGGCCAGCTGGCCGGCGCGGCGGTTGAAAGCCGCATCGGCGCCCAGGCCGAAGACTTCCAACGTATCCCCGCGCAGGAGAAACGGATGCCCCTTGGTGTCGGCAGCCAAGAACTGAGTGGCAGCCGAGTCCTCAAGCGGCGGCGCCGACACCCGTTGCGGATGGATCTTGACGGGGGCTAGACTTTTCGTTGGCTGAGGCGCCGGATTCGCTGCTGGAGAGATGGCCAAAAGCAAGCACAGCACCACGCATCGCATGTCGCGTCTCCGGAGTTGTTCTATTCATCAGCGCAAGACGAGGAGCACCCGCATTGTATCTGCCCACCGACGAGGCAGCAGGTACAGCAAGTGACGCAGAACTCGCGGCCCGAGTTGCTCGACTGGCATTGAGTGCTGCAACCGTCAGGCAGGCCTCCGCCCACCGCATCGAGGCTCTCCCCGGTCAGCGGGCAGAAAGCTCCGTTCGTCGGATCTCCGCTGCTGAATGCAAGTTTCAGCATGCCTTCGGCGGGCATGCGCGGCCCCATGGCAAGGGTCTTCGGGCACTCTCGCAAGACGGGAGAAGAAGCATTCGGTCCTGCCACCTTTTCCTGGTTAGGTGCAGCAACCGCCTCTTGACCACCTAACGCGACGATAAAGCTGCACCATAAGAGGAAGGCAAGAACACACGTCCGAGGCATGGCTACCTCCCGGAGTCAACACGGAGGGCTTCGCTTCTACGCGCAACTACTTTGACAATAGCGCAAGCCTGAGACGAAGACAAGTCACACTCTGCGCGTCCTGCCGCGCCGCCGGCGACGGCGGGGCCGTCTGGCCGGTTTGCGACGGTTGTGTCGCGCGCAACTGGAAGCGCTGGTGCCCCCCGAGGAGGCATGACCTCCAGGGGTTGCGCCGATGGTGTCGTCTGCTTGGCCTCGGCAGCTTGACCTTGCAACAGGCGAGTCAGGCACCAGCGACATTCTCCCTCCGGCAAGAAGGCAGGCATTCAGTCCATCGCTTATTCGGCCGGCGCCGGCCTGCCGAAGGTCTCGCGCCAGCCGCGGGTGGCGGCGAGGCGGGCGAGGGCCTGCTGGAGGAGGGACTGATTCTCCGGGCGCACCAGCCAGGTGCTGCGGCCGGAGGGGTGCGGCAGGGGGACGAGCTCGAAGCTCAGGCTGCCGCGCTCGACGGCGAAGACCTGGCCCACGCGCTCCTGGAGGGGCGCCGGCGCGGGGAGGAAGCGGCTGATCGCCA
Organism: Thermoanaerobaculia bacterium; assembly: GCA_030150965.1. Lineage (GTDB taxonomy): Bacteria > Acidobacteriota > Thermoanaerobaculia > Multivoradales > UBA5704 > JASLEW01. Next base: position 3,823 of record JASLEW010000850.1, read on the forward strand.
GCTGCCCGACGGCGATCACCGTCGCCGGGCGGAGGAGCTGCAGCTCGCGCTCCAGGTGCGAGGCGCAGTTGGCGATCTCTTCCGGGGCCGGCACGCGGTCGCCGCCGGCCGGAGCGCGGCCGGGGAAGCAGCGCAGCACGGCGGCGATGTAGACGCGGCGGCGGAACTCCTCCTCGGGCGCGCCGAGGCCGGCGAACCAGCCGAACATGCGGGTGCCGGCGGTGAAGGCGAAGGGCCGGCCGCGCACCGGCTCGCGCGGCCCCGGCGCCTGGCCCACCAGCACCATGCGCGGCGGCCGCTCGGGCCGCTGGACCACCGGCGGCGGCTCGACCCGCGGACAGCGGCGGCAGGCGCGGACGACCTCCAGGTGGCGGTCGAGCGCCGCCCAATCGAAGCGCCGGCCGCGAGCGGCGCCCGTTGGCGTCGCCTTGGCGCTGCCGGTCAATCGCTGGCGCTGCCCGCGGCCTTGGCCGGGC
>JASLEW010000853.1 GCA_030150965.1 Thermoanaerobaculia bacterium
GCGGCAGCATGCCCACGATCGCGGCGCCGCTCGTGGCGCCCGGCCTGGCGCGGGGCGGCGGCGCCGCGGCACCGCCGAGCCCGGGCGCATCGGCGGCGGCACCGGAGAAGAGGCTCCCGGCGCCGGTGGCGCCAGCGGTTCCGGCGGCGCCGGAGGCACCGCCAACACCGCCGGCACCACCTGCCGCCGGGCTGCCGCCGAGGCCGGCCATCAGGCTCTCGGGCAGGTCGGACAGCAGGCCGCCGGTGGAGCGTGGCGGCCCGGCGCCGGCCCCGGGCGACAGACTGCCGTCGGGCCATGCCGCCGGTCCACCGGCAGAACCGTGCGCGGTGCCGGCCGTCTGGCCGTGGCTCCCGGGGTCGCCGCCCAGGCTCAACCCCAGGGCCGCGGCCATCTCGGCGGCGGTGGGCACCGCCGCCGCCTCCCCCGCGGGGATGGCCAGGGCGCCGAGGTCGGCATGGTGCGGCACGCCCGAATCGAGGTCGGGAAGCATCTCGGGCACGCCCAGGAGATCGAGGAACGGGTCGGGAGCGGGCCCGCCGGCCGCGGCGCCTGCCGGCGCCGGCTCCTGTCCCGCGGGCACGGCCGGTCCGGCAGCCCTGGGCGGCGCGGCGGTGGGCGGCTGGCCGGGAGGAGCGGACGCCGGAGCGACGTGCGGCTGGCGGCCGGTGGACGACACCGCCGAGGCCGGGAAGAGCGACGGCTCGAGGCTCATCAGCTCGGTCAGCGTCTTCGGCCGGTGGGCGCCCGCGGTGCCCGGCGCCGAAGGCGCGGCGGCATGGGACGGCCCTGGCGCCGCCGGTATCGGCGTCATGGGCGGCATGGGCGTCATGGGCGGCATTGGCGGCATTGGCGGCATTGGCGGCATGAGCCCCAGCGGCGCGGCCGGAGCCCTTGGCGCCGGAATCGTCGTCGGCGCCATCGGAGCCGGCGGAGCCGCTGGAACCATGAGAGCCGCCGGAGCCATGGGCGGGGCGGGGGCGGCGGCCGGCCGCTCGCCCACCGCTGGCGCCGGCGCGGTGGCAGTGGAGGCCGGCCGTAGGGTGGCCGGCGCCGCTGCCCCCGCCTCCAGGGCCGGAGCGCCGAGCGCCATGGCGAACGCCGCCCGGATCGCGGCATGCGCCGGCCGCTGGGTCGGCACCCGCCGCAGGCTCTGCTCCAGGATCTGCCGCAACGCCTCGTCGTTGGCCAGCTCGAAGCTGAGGGCCAGGGGCATCTGCACGATGGGGCCGGAGGCGTTGCCGAAGGCCACCGTCGCCCCCAGGGCGTTGCAGGTGGTGAGCGCCAGCGCATAGCAGTCGGCGTGCCAGTCGGCGATCGCGGTCATGGCCGCCGCCGGCAGCGCCAGCTCGGGGGCGCGGAAGCGGGAGGTCTCCGCCTCGGCCCAGGCGTCGCCGAGATGGAAGAGCGCGGTGCCGAGCCCCAGCAGCTTGACCGCCGGCAGCTCGGAGCCGCCCCCGGCCGCCCTCGGCGCCGGCCGGGTGTCCGAGAGCGTCGCCGGCGGCACCAGGAGGAGGTTCTCGGGCGCCAGGTTGAGGTGCGCCAGGCCGTGGCGCGCCAGCTCCTCCAGCGCCGACAGGGCCTGGGCGAGGAGCGGCAGGATCTGCTCCGGGGTGCCGCCGGAGGCGAGCGCGTGCTGGTCGAAGGGCTCGCCGGCAAGCAGCTCGGTGACCAGGAAGGCGCCGCCGTCGGGCGTGATGCCGGCGTCGAGGACGGCCGGCAGGCCGGGGTGGCGCAGCGCGCCGAGCGCCGCGGCGTAGCCGGTGAACCGGTCGGCCAGCGCCGCGGCGCGGGCCGCGGTCGGCGCCGGCGGCACGTTGATCAGCTTGACGGCGACGGTCTGCCCGCTGGCCAGGGCGGTGGCGCGCATGACGCTCGCGCTGGGGCTCGAGGTGAGGATCCGCTCCAGTCGGTAGGCGTCGGTGATCTCACGCGGCTGCGGCATCGGGCCCTCCCGGGACGACCTCCAGGCGGAGAAGCCGCCCCGGTCTCCGCGGCTCGCGATCGCCGGTCAGCGAAGGGCGGCGCCGGCGGCGGGCAGCGGCGGCGGTCACTCCCGGCAGGCGCGCCCGGCACGACAGGCGCGGTTGCCACCGCCGTGCAGAGGGGGAGGCGTTGCGAGACCCGGGCTATTATAGGGGATGTCTTCCTGCTGCAAAGACGCTGGCCTGTGGTAGCCTATCGCGTTTCGTGACGCCCGCCTCGCCGGGCACGATGCAGCCAGGGCCCTCCCGGGGGGCCCTATTCACAGGGACCACCCGCGCGGCCGCCGACCGGCCCGCGCTCGGCCCGCGTGCCGCAGCAACCGGACATGCGCGAGGCCGAGGCGGGGCGGTACGCCCGCGCGCTGCCTTTCGTCTGCTTCCCTAGTCTTGGAGGAACGTCATGTCGCAAGACCACCTAGTCGAAGGGGCCCGCCCGGCCCGAAGCAAGCGCGGCCTGCTCGTCGTGCTGGCGGCGCTGGCCGCGGCGCTCACCGCGGCGCCCGCCTCCGCCAGCGAGGCCGACCTCATGCTGCCGGACCTCAGCAGCGTTTCGTTCCTGGGCGTCAACGGCCACAACCTGCTGCTCTGGGGGCTGCTGTTCTGCGTCGCCGGCCTGCTGTTCGGCCTCGCCAACTACGTGCAGCTCAAGAACCTGCCGGTGCACCGCTCGATGCGCGAGGTGTCCGAGCTGATCTTCGAGACCTGCAAGACCTACCTGGTCACCCAGGGCAAGTTCATCCTCGTCCTGTGGGTCTTCATCGGCGCGGTCATGCTCTTCTACTTCGGCTGGCTGGAGCACTTCACCGCCGCCAAGGTGCTCACCATCCTGGTGTTCAGCCTGGTCGGCATCGGCGGCAGCTACGGCGTGGCCTGGTACGGCATCCGCGTCAACACCTTCGCCAACTCGCGCTCGGCGTTCGCCAGCCTGCGCGGCAAGCCGTTCCCCACCTACGCCATCCCGCTCAAGGCCGGCATCTCGATCGGCATGCTGCTGATCTCGATCGAGCTGGTCATCATGCTCGCCATCCTGCTGTTCGTGCCGCGCGACTACGCCGGCCCCTGCTTCATCGGCTTCGCCATCGGCGAGTCGCTGGGCGCGGCGGCGCTGCGCATCGCCGGCGGCATCTTCACCAAGATCGCCGACATCGGCTCCGACCTGATGAAGATCGTCTTCAACATCAAGGAAGACGACGTGCGCAACCCCGGCGTCATTGCCGACTGCACCGGCGACAACGCCGGCGACTCGGTGGGCCCCACCGCCGACGGCTTCGAGACCTACGGCGTGACCGGCGTGGCGCTGATCACCTTCATCCTGCTGGCGGTCAAGGATCCGACGGTGCAGGTGCAGCTGCTGGTGTGGATCTTCGTCATGCGCGTGCTGATGATCGCGACCAGCGGCGTCTCCTATCTGCTCAACGAGGCCGTCGCCCGCGCCCGCTTCGCCAAGGCCGACGACATGAACTTCGAGACGCCGCTCACCTCCCTGGTGTGGCTGACGTCGCTGCTGTCGGTGGTGGTGACCTTCGCCATCTCCTACCTGATCATCCCCAGCCTCGCCGGCGACACCACGATGTGGTGGAAGCTGTCGGCGATCATCAGCTGCGGCACCCTGGCCGGCGCGCTGATCCCGGAGCTGGTCAAGGTGTTCACCTCGACCGAGTCGGGCCACGTGCGCGAGGTGGTGACCGCGTCGCGGGAGGGCGGCGCCTCGCTCAACATCCTCTCCGGCCTCATCGCCGGCGACTTCAGCGCCTTCTGGATGGGGCTCACCATCGTGGCGCTGATGGGGCTCGGCTACCTGATCAGCACGCTCGGCCTGCACCAGCTCATGGTCGCCGAGGCGGTCTTCGCCTTCGGCCTGGTGGCCTTCGGCTTCCTCGGCATGGGACCGGTCACCATCGCGGTCGACTCCTACGGCCCGGTGACCGACAACGCGCAGTCGGTCTACGAGCTGTCGACCATCGAGACCCTGCCCGGCATCGCCCAGGAGCTGCAGAAGGACTTCGGCTTCAGCCCGGACTTCGAGCGCGCCAAGCACCACCTGGAGGCCAACGACGGCGCCGGCAACACCTTCAAGGCGACCGCCAAGCCGGTGCTGATCGGCACCGCGGTGGTCGGCGCCACGACCCTCATCTTCTCGATCATCATGGTGCTCACCAAGGGCCTGCAGCCCGAGCTGGTGGCCAACCTGTCGCTGCTCCATCCGCCCTTCCTGCTCGGTTTGATCACCGGCGGCTCGGTGATCTACTGGTTCACCGGCGCCTCCTGCCAGGCGGTCACCACCGGCGCCTACCGCGCCGTCGAGTTCATCAAGGCCAACATCCGTCTCGACGCCGGGGCGGAGAAGGCGTCGATCGCCGACAGCAAGCGGGTGGTCGAGATCTGCACCACCTACGCGCAGAAGGGGATGTTCAACATCTTCCTCACCGTGTTCTTCATCACCCTGGCGTTCGCCTGCCTGGAGCCCTACTTCTTCATCGGCTACCTGATCTCGATCGCCATCTTCGGCCTCTACCAGGCGATCTTCATGGCCGATGCCGGCGGCGCCTGGGACAACGCCAAGAAGGTGGTCGAGGTGGAGCTCAAGGAGAAGGGGACGCCGCTGCACGCCGCGACGGTGGTGGGCGACACCGTCGGCGATCCGTTCAAGGACACCTCGTCGGTGGCGATGAACCCGATCATCAAGTTCACCACGCTCTTCGGCCTGCTCGCCGTCGAGCTGGCGATCACCCTGCCGGTGGGCCAGAGCCGGGCGCTGGCGGTGGTGTTCTTCCTGGTGTCGCTGATCTTCGTCTGGCGCTCGTTCTACGCCATGCGCATCGGCGTCGCCCGGGGCTGAGCCGGCCCGCGGCGAGGGTGCCGGCCCGGCGGCGGTTGAGGCCGCCGCCGGGTCCCCTCTGTTCCTCGGCCCTGCCCCCGGTGCCGGATCACCAGGGCTGGCCCTCGTCGGGATGGGGCGGATCCTCGTCGTTCCTCGCGGCAAGCACCATGCGACGCTGATGGTGCCTCTCCTCCAGGCGCCGCACGCGAGCCGTCAGGCTGCCCACCTGGTGGAACTTCTATTTTCGGATGTATCCTACGATCGCGCACGCCGTCGCGGTGCCCGGAAGGAACGTGCCATCGGCGCGGCAGCGAGTGGCTGCTCACAAAGTTGAGGACAGCCGGGGATCTGTAAGAATCAGGGCGTCAGACGACCGCATGTTGGAATACCGCGACTTCGTAGTCCTGATCGACAGTGGCGGTGAGGACGGCAGGGGCTACTCGCTCCAAGTCGTCAATTCACCGAGCGGTGAGGCGAGCGGGTCGCTCCGCATCGCCCTAGCGTCATCATGGTTCCAGGAAAGGCTGGCAGCCGTTGGTGGGTGCCGGACGGTCGCCCTCTCGCACCGTGGCGGCGGCGAACATGAAGCAGAGTCCTGGGACGGCCGTGACCTGTTGCGCCATACTTTCTCCACGGCCGGTGAGGCGGTCGCCGCCCGCGAGTTGGGCAGCCGCCTTTTTGAGGCCCTGACGGGCGAGCGCGAAGTCTACTCGGGATATCAGGCGAGCCTGCTGCTGGCGCGCGAGCAGGGAAAAGGCCTGCGCATCCGCCTGCAATGCCGGCCTCCCGAACTCGCCGCGTTGCCCTGGGAGGTGCTGTTCGATCCTCATCTCAAACGAGATTACCTCTGCCTGTCGCGCGAGACTCCGGTGGTACGCCATCTTCTGCTTGGCCTCCCCGTTATCACTCTGAGCCTGGCGCCACCTGTCCGCATCCTCGCTATGGTTGGCGCGAGCGAGGGGCTTGACGCGAGGCGCGAGCGGCAGCTGTTGGAGACCGCCATCGAGCATCTGACGGAGAGCGGCGCGATCGAAATCTCCTGGATCGACGGTGGCAAGCAAGCCCTCGGCGCTGCGCTGGAGAGTGGCCCCTGGCACGTCTTCCATTTCATTGGGCACGGCCGCTTCGATGGTTCGCTCGGAGAGGGCACAATCCTGGTGGCGCCCGAGCGGGCGGGCGCAGCACCTGACGCCTTCGCCGCCGGTGACCTTGCAACTTTGCTCGCCGACGTCTCCACTCTCAAGCTGGTGGTGCTCAATTCTTGCCAGAGCGGGCTGGGCAGCGGTGGGGATGCGCTCTCCAGCGTCGGAGCGGCGCTTGCAGGCCACAATGTCCCGGCGGTGCTGTCGATGCAAAGATCGATCAGCGACCGCGCGGCGATTGAGCTGGCGCGGTGCTTCTACGATCGACTCGCGGCCGGCGACCCTGTCGAGGCAGCGGTCGCCGACGCACGCCGGGCGATCAAGCTGGCGCGCAGCGAAACCGTCGAGTGGGCGGCCCCGCTTCTGCACCTGCGGGCGAAGGATGGTGCACTCTTCCGCTTCGACCTGACGCAGTCACTCTTCGCGACCGCGCCGAGCTACCAGGGGCCGCACCGAACCGGCTTCAGCGGCCTCGGGATGCCGGTCGCAAGCAATGCCGAAGCTCTGCACGGCCTTGCGATTCTGCGCCGCAAGATACAGCGGATCTGGATTGAGGGCGTCCTTGCGTCTGCCCTCCAGCGCTCGCCCGCCCTGGTCCTCGACATGGAGCAGATTGAGGGAGGAGTGGAAAGCCCTTGGGGCGCTGTCCTGGAGTCGGCAGCCGGCAGTCATCGGATCCCCGCTGGCCGTACCGCTCGCCAGATATTCGAGGAGGTCGGAGGGTCGCTGCTCGTGCTCGGCGAACCGGGCTCGGGGAAAACTGTCGCTCTTCTCGAACTGGCGCGGGGCCTCCTGGCAGCCTGCGAAGAGGACCCGAATCGTCCGGTTCCCATCGTCTTCCCGCTCTCCTCCTGGGGGCTTCGACAACTGCCACTCGCCGCCTGGCTGGTCGATGAGCTGGCCGTCAAGTACCTCATCCCGAAGAAGATTGGCAGCTCGTGGCTGAGCCAGATCCGCATCCTGCCACTGCTTGATGGTCTCGATGAGGTACGCGAGGACGCCCGCGCTGGTTGTGTCGAGGCCATCAACGCCTTTGCCTCTCAGACGCTTCTCGGTGGCATTGCCGTGTCTTGCCGCCTGCACGAGTATCTGCGCCTACCCGTGCGCTTGGGCCTCCACGCGGCAATCCGGCTCCTGCCGGTCGGCGAGGAGCAGGTACGCTCCTATGTGCGCGCAGCGGGTGCGCCTCTTGCCGCGCTAGCTCAGGCGCTTGACTGCGACTCGGGCCTTCTGGCCGAGATGCGCTCGCCTCTCATGCTCGGCCTGGCGGTCCAGGCTTACCGCGATCTCCAACCTGCCTCCATTGCCCAGACAAGCGCGCAAACTCTCGCCGCGCGCCGGCGAAATGTCATGGCGGCGTATGTCGATCGTATGTACCGGCGAGCCGGTCTGCGGGTGCCGGATGTCTAGCGATCCTCCCTACACGGAGGAGCAAACCAATCGCTGGCTGAAGTTTCTTGCTCTCGGCATGCGGGAGCGTGGTCAGACGATCTTCCAGATCGAGCAACTCCAGCCTGCATGGCTTCCCAGGCGCTCGGAGGTCTGGCGCTATATTCTCATCTCGCGTAGCTTGGAGTACATCATTCTTTTCACGTTCATCATCTCAAGCTCCTTGCCTGCAATCTGGGTGGCGGACCCAAATGACAAGGACCTGCCGTCTTCTATGTCACCGCTGATGGTTCTCGCGATGATCCTCGTAGCGGGTGCACTTTTCGGTGTTGTAGCCGGCCTCGTCGATGCCCTCTATCTGCGTGCCCGCCGCCCTCTGAGTTGGCTCCGCAACCTAATCCGGGTTGCCTCGGTTTGGGCAATCGTCGAAGCTGGCTTGGCCATCTCCGGACCGCCTTCGGCCGAGGCGTGGGTGGCCGGCATCTTGGTGGCGGTCATGCTCAACTGCCTGCATTTTCGCGCAGGAGATTTGAATCGAGACATTCGACAGGTGCAGACACTGACCTGGTCCTGGCGGCGGGCCTGGGTTCGTGGCGGATTGCTGAGCCTGCTCGGCGGGCTGATCTGCGGCGCATATTACTTCCTGTTCATCATTCGCGGCTTCGGCCTAGTGTCACAGTTGCTGCGTGGCTGCTTCCTCGTATTCTTTTTTGTCTTCTTATCCTGGCCTGTGTTGGGCTATTTTGCCGGCTTGCAACCTGGCGTGGTGGATCTTTCAGGTGACGCCGACTCCGGGATGCGTCTGTCTCTACGCAACGGCGTCGTGGCAGCGATGAGAGCGTTTGTCACCGTCGGCCCATTTTACGGGCTGGTTTACTCCCTGCTCTCTGTTGCTGCGGGAGACTCGCCGTTGGAAGGGTTGTTGCTAGGCCTGGGTTTCGCCGCAGACCTCGCGTGCATCGCGTTGCTGGCTTACGGTCACCTGGATGCCGTTCGCCACTTCACGCTGCGCTGGTCCTTGGCGCGCGCTGGCTATCTGCCATACCGCATGCGGAGGTTTCTCGACTACGCGGCTCGAGACCTTCACATCCTGGAGGTGACCGGCGGCGGTTACATGTTCATTCATCGCTATCTTCTTGAGTACTTTGCGACCCTCGAAACGGAAGGGAGGGGTGCCGAGTCCGGCGAAGGAATCCCCAATCCCCCAGTTCGCCTTAGATTAAAGGGGGAGCCCCGGCCACCCCCTGGACCCCTTCGCGCTTGACGGGAGCAGGTGACGTTCGCCGGCTCACCGCGACGAGGCCACCCTACGCCATGCGCGTCGGTGCCGCC
>JASLEW010000015.1 GCA_030150965.1 Thermoanaerobaculia bacterium
CCTCGACCTCGCCCGCGGTCACCACCAGGAGCGCGTCGCTGTAGTCGTTCTGGCGCAGGATGACCTCGCCGGCGGCCACCTCGCGCACGTTGGCCGACAGCAGCATCTCGCGCAGCAGCTCCTCGTCGGCGGCGGCGAAGAGCGGGATCTCGTCGCGCAGGTCGGCGATGCGCTGCCGCACCGTGCCGCTCCACCACGGCAGGCGCCGCCGCAGCACCTCCTCGTCGGCCGGCTCCACCTCGTGGCCGAGGATGTGCTCGACCGCCTCGAAGCCCTGGTTGATGCTGAGCTTGATGAGGTCGCGCCCGGTCACCGCGCCGGCCAGGTAGAGGCCGGGGACGGTCGATTCGTAGCGCTGGGTGAGCACCGGCCGCGCCTCGCGGCCCTCGCCGGTGAAGCGCACGCCGATCGCCTCGAGCGCCGCGCGCGGCGGCGTGGCGCCGAGCTTGAGGATGACCTGGTCGCAGGCCACGCGCACCCGGCCCTCCGGCTTGTTCAGCTCCACCACCTCGGCCTCGACGTGGTGGATGGTGGTGCTGAAGTGCACGGTCATCTGGCCGGTGGCCTGGCGGCCCAGCACGTCGCGCTCCAGGCTCTCCTTGGCGCGCAGGATCTCCGCCGTCCGCACCACCAGCGCCACGCGGTTGCGCTCGCAGAGCGCCAGCGCCACCTCGAGCGCCGAGTCGCCCGCGCCCACCACCAGGATGTCGCGGTCCACGAAGTCGTCGGGATCGACCAGCCGGGTGGCGACGTGCGGCAGGTCCTCGCCGGGGACGCCCAGCAGGCGCGGGTTGCCCTGGGTGCCGAGCGCTAGCAGCACGTTGGCGGCCCGGATCTCCGCCCCGGGAGTGCGCACGAGGAAGCCGCCGGCCGTCCGCTCGATGCCGGTCATCTCCTGGCGGTAGCGGATGTCCAGCCCGGCGGCGAACTGCGTCCAGGCGGCGAGGATCGACTCGCGCGAGCCGGCGGTGAAGGGCACGGAGCCGCGCAGCGGGATCTGCATCGGCTCCTCCATCACGTGCTTGCGCTTCTGGTAGCAGAAGACGGTGTCCGCCAGGTGGTCGGCGCGCTCCAGCACCAGGTAGCGCAGGCCGTTGGCCCGGGCGTTGGCCGCCGCCGCCAGGCCCGCGGGGCCGGAGCCGACGATCACGAGGTCCAGGCCTGGGTCCGGCATCGAGGCGCCTCCGCGAGGACAGGAGCGATGGGGGAAGTCCGTTGAATTATATCCCTTTGCCCCTCCGGGCCGCGGGCTGCCGGAAGGCACGGAAGCGCCCGACAGCGGCGCAGAGCTGGCCCATCTACAATCGGCCAGAAGAGAGTTGCAGTCTCAATGCCTTTCTGCTATCGTCAAACGTGGAGTTGGTATTTTGAATGCAAGAAATGGTGTGTCACTGGGTATAACTGCATGTCTGCGCAGCTCTACGGTATGACCGAAACAACTCCGCACTGCTGCTGGCATCCTCTCGGCCTCTCCGGCCGGTCCTTCCACCGCCTCCCCGGGCGGCCCTCTGCTCGCCGCGGTAAGCCTGATCGGGCCGCCGGGGACCGTCTGCTCTCGTGCGCGGAGCCGCGCGCCGCACCGCCAGCCTTTCCACCAGAGCCCGTGGCGTGCCGCCACGAGCCTTATGCTCGGGCCAGGCCCGACGAAGGAGACGCACCGTGAAGCAGAAACTGAAGACGAAGAAGACCCTCAGGCTCGACGCCGAGACGCTTCAGGAGCTCGACTTCAAGGATGAGATGGCGGTCGTGTTGACCAATTCCCAGAGCCGCCCCCCCTGCTGTCCGTGAGCAAAGCACGCGGAGCCCGCCGGCGGCCGGCTGGCCGGCGGGCTCCGCACTCCGCCGGCCGCTCCAGGACAGCGCCGGGAGCTGCCGTGAGCAAAGACCGGGATCGAGGCATGCCAATGGAAGAACCTGATTTCAGCTCGAGCCGTTCCTACCTGGTTCCCAGCAGCCTGCGCTTCGTCCTGACGCCGGCGGGCAACCTGCAGGCCGATAGCGGCCCGGGCATGCCGAGCGTCGAGGTCCGCCGGGACTGGCTGCCGCTGCTGCTCGTCTTCGCGACGGCGCAGACCGTGGCAGCGGCCTATGACGAGGTGTCCCGCGAGGTCGAGATCGGCCGCGAGAGCTTCGCGCGGATCCTCAAGCTGTGGATCGCGCAGGGGCTGCTGCGGGCCGCCGCCACCGGACCCCCGGTGCCCTCGCGGCTGGGCCTCTTCATGCGGGCCACCAGGGCCGGCACGGCCGGCGCGGCCGGCGGGAGCCCGCTCCGCTCTCCCTTTCCTCTCCAGCAGCCGCTCGAATTCTACCCGGGGCTCGACACCCGCGAGATCCACGACGGCGCGCGCTATCCCTGGGTCGCCGTCCTCGAAGGCGCCTTCGCCGTCATCCAGCAGGAGCTCGACCGGCTCATCGACGGCGGCGCCGGCTTCGCGCCGGTCTATCGTGGGCAGACGAGCGCGGGCGAATGGGCGGCTTCCTATCTGTGGGCCTTCGGCGAGAGGGTCGAGGACACCTGCCGCCGGTGTCCGGAGACCGCGCGCATCCTGAGCGCGATCCCCGGCGTGGCCGAGTTCGGCACCTCGATGTGCTCGGCGCTGGCGCCGCACACGCACATCGCGCCACACTACGGATTGACCAACGCCAAGCTGCGCTGCCAGCTGCCGCTCCGTGTCCCCGGCCGTTGCAAGCTCAAGGTCGGCGAGCACGAGATCGAGCAGCAGGAGGGCAGGTGCATCGTCTTCGACGACTCCTTCCTCCATTCGGCCTGGAACGACAGCGGCCAGCCGCGGTTCGTGCTCGTCTTCGACTTCTTCCACCCCGACCTGACCGCCCCGGAGATCGACTATCTCCTGGAGCTGGCGCGCGCGCGGCAGCTGGCCAAGGGCTATCTCGAGCAGACGGCAACCGGCGAGCGTGCCGGCTGGGTGGGCGCGCCGGGCCGCCCCGCGGCGCCCGGCCACCGCCGGCGCGGCCGGAGCGCCAAGCAGGAGGCCAGCACGAGGTGAAGATCGTCGGCCTCTCGGCGGGCTATCACGAATCGGCCTGCTGCCTGCTCGCCGACGGCCAGCTGGTGGCCGCTGCCGAGGAAGAGCGGTTCTCGCGAGTCAAGCACGACCCCCGCCTGCCGCTCGCGGCGTTCCGCTTCTGCCTCGACAGCGCCGGCGTCGGTCCCGCGCAGATCGATGCGCTGGCCTACTACGAGTCGCCGGTCAAGAAGCTCGCCCGGCAGCTGTGGGCGCGGCAGCCGGTGCGCGCGGTGGACCTGGACGTGCGGCGGATCGAGCGCAACATCCGTGAGCGGCTGGGGTTCGCCGGGCCGATCCTCACCTTCGAGCACCACCCATCGCACGCCGCCAGCAGCTTCTTCTACTCCGGCTTCGCGGACGCGGCGCTGCTCACCGTGGACGGCGTCGGCGAGTGGGCCACCACCGCCTATGGGCGCGGCCATGGCCGCGAGATCGAGATCTTCGAACAGGTCGAGTTTCCCCATTCCCTGGGCCTGCTCTACAGCACGCTCACCAGCTATCTCGGCTTCCGGGTCAACGACGGCGAGTACAAGGTGATGGGCCTTGCCCCCTACGGCAGGCCCCGCTACCTGGCCGCCCTGCGGCGGCTGGTCGAGCTGCGCGAGCGCGGCCAGTTCGCGCTCGACATGCGGTATTTCGATTTCGCCGCCACCGATCGCATGCACACCGGCGCCCTGACCGACCTCCTGGGGATGCCGCCGCGGGCGCCGGGCAGCGCGGTCCGCCGATGCCATCGGGATCTGGCGCGCAGCGTCCAGCTGCTGCTCGAAGACGTGCTGCTCGCCAAGGTCCGCTATCTCGCCACCCAGGTGGCGTCGCCGAACCTCTGTCTGGCGGGCGGCGTGGCCCTCAACTGCGTGGCGAACCGTCGCCTCCTCGCCGAGGGACCGTTCGCGCGCGTCTTCGTGCAGCCCGCGGCCGGCGATGCGGGCGCCTGCCTGGGCGCCGCGGCGCTGGCCCACGCGGCGCTCACCGGCGAGCGTCCGGCGGGCGCGCCCCTGGCGCAGGCCCAGCTCGGCCCCGCCTGGGACACCGCGAGCATCCGGTGCCTGCTGGCCGCCGCGGGGGTCGCGGCGCGCGACTATGCCGGCCGCGAGGACGCGATGCTGGCGGCGGTGGTCGAGCGGCTGCTTGCCGGCCAGGTGGTGGCATGGTTTCAGGGTCGCATGGAGTTCGGGCCGCGCGCCCTGGGCGGGCGCAGCATCCTGGCCGATCCCCGGCGGCCGGAGATCCGCGACCGCATCAACCGCTTGATCAAGAAGCGCGAATCCTTCCGGCCCTTCGCTCCGAGCGTCCTCCTCGAGCATGCCGGAGATCACTTCGCCCTCGACCATCCGTCGCCGTTCATGCTCGAGACCTGCGCCGTCCGCTCGCCGCTCGCGCTGCCGGCGATCACTCACGTGGACGGCTCGGCCCGCCCGCAGACCGTGGACCGGCGCCACAGCCCGCGCTTCGCCGCGCTGCTCACCGCCTTCCACCAGCGCACCGGCTGCCCCATGCTGCTCAACACCTCCTTCAACGTCGATGGCGAGCCGATCGTCTGCACGCCGGAGGATGCCCTGCGGTCGATGGCGGCGGCGCAGCTGGACGCCCTGGTGCTGGGCGACTTCCTGATCGATCGCGACGCCGTGCCCGAGGACCTGGCGAGCTGGCCGCCGGTGCCGTCGGGCATCGTCCACTCCACCTATACCTTCATCTGAGCCGCCGCGCCGTGAGCCCGCGAGGAGACATGCCGGACACCAGCGACCCGCGCGCCCCCCTGCCGCCGGATGCGGCCCGCCGGCAGCTCTGCGACCAGATGGCGGAGCTCGCGGCGACGCCGCGGGGCCTGCGGCGCCTGGTGCGCCGCCTGCCCAGCGCCC
>JASLEW010000206.1 GCA_030150965.1 Thermoanaerobaculia bacterium
CCGCCGGCCGGCGCCCCCGCACCCGGCGGCCGGTGGGCCGGCGCCGGCCCCGGCGCCAGGCGCAGGTCGATGCGGTCGAGCCGCCCGGTCCTGCCGAGCAGCTCCTGCGCCGCGGCGATGTCCATCACCAGGAGGTCGCCCGTCGCCTGGCGCGCGTCCTCGCTGCCGGCGGCGATCTCGCCGGTCAGGCGGAGGCGCCGCGGCTGGCCGCCGGCCAGCACCCTGAAGGTGTCGCCGGTGCGCAGGCCGAGCGCGCGGGCGGTCGGCGCCGCCAGCAGGCAGGCGTCGGAGTGCAGCAGGAGCGCCGCCAGCGGCCCGCCGGCTCCGCGCTCTCCCTCTCCTGGACCGGTGTCACCGCCGCCGCGGCCGGCCCTGGAGGTGGCGCCGCCCTGTCCATCGGCGCCGCGGCTGCCGTCTCCGGGAGCTTCGGCCCCGGGCCGAGCTGTACCGTCGCCGGCGCCCCCGGCCGCGGGGCCCGGCGCCCAAGCCGAGGGGTACGGGCGGAGCGCCCCCTCCGAGAAGGGATCGACGCCGAGCAGGTGCAGGGTGCGGCCGGGGCGTCCGCCGGCGGCGGGCGCGACCACGTAGTCCTCGACGACCGGAGCGGCGGTGACGCCGGTTTCGCGCACCAGCCGGCTGAACAGAGCGTCGGGCAGGCCGGCGGGCCCGCCCACCACCTGGTGGGTGGCGCGTCCGGTCACCGCCGCCGTGGCGAGGTGGAAGGCGCGCTCGGCGCTGGCGCTCGCCAGGTCGATGGCGACGACCACCGCCACGCCGAGCGCCACCCCGAGGACGGCCAGGATGCCCTGTCCGGGACGCCGTGCCATCTCGCGCCAGCCGCTGCGCCAGAGGAGCGGCGGCGGGAATCCCCGCGGCGCCTGCAGGGCGCGGAGGGGCCGGAAGCGCCGGAGGAGCCCGAGCGGCCGGTGCGGCCGATGCGGTTGGGAAGGCCGCGGCGCGGGCGGCGCGGGCTGCGTCAAGGACCGGCCCCGGCCGCTCGCGCCCCTCCGGCCGCGGCTGTCTCCCCGGCCCGCCCGGCGGCCGGCGTCCCCTCGGCGCTCCCGGCCGCCGGCATCTCCCCGCCGCCCCCGGCGGCGGCCGGCCGCGGCTGCTCGGCCAGGCGGCCGCCCTCGATGCGGAAGACGCGGTCGGCGAGGCCGACGACCTCCTGGCTGTGGGTGACCATGAGCATCGTCTTGCCGGCGCGGCGGGTGAGGCGGTCGAGGAGATCGAGCACCTCGAGGCCGGTCTCCAGGTCGAGGTTGCCGGTGGGCTCGTCGGCCAGCACCAGGAGCGGATCGTGCACCAGCGCCCGCGCCACCGCCAGCCGCTGCTGCTCGCCGCCGGAGAGGCGGTCGGGGAAGCTCCCGGCGCGGTCGGCGAGCCCCACCTCGGCGAGCAGGGCGAGCGCCGCGCGCCGCGCCGCCGGCCCGGCGCTCCCCTTGAGCTCCAGGGGCAGCAGCAGGTTCTCCGCCACCGTCAGCGTGGCGATGAGGTTGAAGAACTGGAAGACGAAGCCGATGTGGTCGCGGCGGAAGAGCGTGCGCGCGCGCTCGCCGAGC
Source organism: Thermoanaerobaculia bacterium (assembly GCA_030150965.1). Classification (GTDB taxonomy): domain Bacteria; phylum Acidobacteriota; class Thermoanaerobaculia; order Multivoradales; family UBA5704; genus JASLEW01. Next base: position 1,563 of record JASLEW010000206.1, read on the forward strand.
CGCGACAGCGCCACGCCGTCGATCCGCACCTCGCCGGTGTCGGGCAGGTCGATGCCGGCGACCAGGTTGAGCAGGGTCGATTTGCCCGAGCCGCTGCGCCCGACGAGGACCGCCAGCTCGCCGCGGGCGATGGTGGCATCGGCGTCGCGCAGCACCGCGTGCTCGCGGCCGCCCTCGAAGTAGCTGCGCCCCAGCCCGCAAATCTCGATCAGCGGCGCGGCGGGTGGGGCTGCGGCATCGGGCATCGGCGCGGCAATGGTAACCCACGCCCGTGGCGTGCGCCGCCGCCGGGGATGCGCCGGTCCCCGACTTCGCCGCCCGTTTCGAGGAGATCGACAAGCCGGTGACGCCGATCGCAGCCTGAGGCGGCGGCGGTCGCCGCCTGGCCCGGCGCACCTGCCGGTTGCGTCTCGAAAATCCTCTCGGGGACTGCCTTGGCCGGCCGTGGCCGCCCTTCGTGGTAGAAACGCCGCGTGGTCTCCGACCCTGGCGAGCCGCCCTCCGGCCTGACGGCGGCGGCCCCTCTCGCTCCTGCACCGGCGGCTGGTCTGCCTGAGCCCTCGGCGGGCGTGCGCCCCGGCGCCCGCTGGCCGCCCTGGCGGCGGCGCTGGGGCCTCGCGGCATTGCTCCTCGCGGGCGTGGTGGTGGCGCTGTGGCTCCTCGACATCACCGGGCCGGTGGATGAGGGGCGCCACTGGGTGCCGCAGGGGCTGGCGCGGCTGGCCATCGCCGCCGCCCTGGCGGCGGGCGCCGCGTGGTTGGCGGCCTGGCTGACGGCCCGGCTCGCCGGGCGCCGGGGCAGGGAGCTGGCGGCGGCGCTCGCGCTGCCCGGCCTCCTGGCGCTGTCGTTCGGCGTGCGCTTCGCCGGCCTCGACAGCGAGGTGAGCGGGCGCTACTACCTGGACGAGGGCACCTACTATCACCATGCGACGGAGATCGACGGCGGCGACGTGCTGCGCCGCAGCTTCGTCTACCCGCATCTGACCTACTACGCCGACGCCCTGACCCTGTGGACGGCGGAGCGGTTCCCGGCAGCGGTGGCGGCGCTGGCGCGGCGCCTCTACGGCCAGGAGGAGCCGCTGGCGGTGGCCTGGCTGATGCTGCGCGGCGTGGTGGCGCTGCTCTCGGCGCTCACCGTGGTGCCGGTCTACCGCCTCGGCCGCTGGCTGGCGGGCGCCGGGGCGCCGAGCGGGCGCGCCGCCGGCATCCTCGCGGCGGGCCTGCTGATCCTGTCGGACCTGTTCAACGAGGGCTCTCACCTCAACACCTGCGACGTGCCGTCGGCGTTCTTCGCCACCCTCTGCCTGCTCCAGGTGGCGCGCCTGGTGGACGGCGAGAGCCGCCGGAGGTACATCCTGGCCGGCGTGGCCGCGGGCCTGGCGGCGGCGAGCAAGTACCCCGCCGGCCTGGTGGCCGTGGCCATCGCGGCGGTGTGGGCGGGCCGGCGGGTGCGGCGCCGCGACTGGAACGCGGGACTCCTCTGGGCGGCCCTCGCCGCCGCCGCGACCGTGGTGGCGGTGATGCCCAGCCTTCTCGCCTATCCCGCCATGGCCTTCACCGGCCAGCGTGGCATCTTCTTCGGCGCCCACCAGTACGGCCAGGGCGGCTGGCTGGGCGTGATGCCCGACAGCAACGCGGCCTTCTACGGCGCCAGGCTCCTCGAGACCTTCGGCTGGCCGGCCGCCGCCGCCGGCCTGGGCGGCCTGCTCCTGATCGCCCTGCGCCGCGCGAGCCGAAGCCGGCAGCTCCCGCGCCTGCTCTGGCTCCTCCCCTTTCCCCTGGCCTACCTCGGCCTCGTCAGCGCCATGAACATGGTGGTCAAGCGCAACCTCTACCCGGTGCTGCCGGCCGCCGCCGCTTACCTCGGCGCCGGCATCGCGGCCTGGCTGGACCTGGTGTGGGAGCGCACCCGCGGGGAGAGGGCGCCGACGCGGGCCTCGGCGACTATCGCCGTGAGCGCCGTGAGCGCCGTGAGCGCCGTGGCCGCCGTGGCCGCCGCGCGAGCGGGGCGCATGGCGCGGCCTCATGTCCGGCGGCTCGTCTGGCGTTGGGCGGCGGCGCTCCTCGCCCTGGCCTGCCTGGGGCCCCCGGCCGAGCTGGTGGCGCGCCAGACCGTGGGCTACGCGACTCCCAGCACCCGCGAGGAGGCAGCGGCCTGGATGCTTCGCCACCTGCCGCCGGGCACCGCGCTGGTCAAGGAGTCCTACACCCCGGAGTTCCCGCCGGGCCGCTTCGCCGTCGAGCACGAGCGCTTCGCCGGCCGCCTTCCCCTCGCCGGGCTGCGCAGTCCAAGCCACGACTATCTCCTGCTGTCGAGCACCGCCTACTCGCGCTTTGCCGACGCCAGCGCCCTTTTCACCGACAACCAGCGCGAGATCGCTGCCCGGTACCAGGAGATCTTCCGCACCTTTCCCCTCGTCCGCGAGTGGATCCCGGACGAGCTGCAGCTGGGCCCGGTGCTGCGCCTCTACCGGCTCGACCCCGACCCCGCCGCCTGCCGGCCGAAGGCGAACCTGGCCGCCGCCGATGCCGTCGCCTCCGACGATCAAGCCATGCGCCCCGACCCCAACCGTCCGCTGCGCTACACCGCCCCCGGCCAGTGGAGCCTCTTCCGCGCCTGCCTTCCCGCCGGCCACTACCGGCTGAGCCTGCGCGGCCACCTCCTGGCGCCGGCCCAGGTGGAGGTCTCCAACGTCCAGGGCACGGTCGTGGCGCATCTCGGCCTTCCGCTGAACGGAACGGCACCCGCGGCGGGCGCCGATCTCACGCTCGGCCAAGCAGGCAAGGCCCTCTTCCGCGTCGGCCTCGGCACCGGCAGCCACCTGCGTGGGCTGAGCCTGGAATCAGACTGAGATCACGGGCCGGGTATCGACCTGTCCCCGACCGTCGCCCAGGTCCTCGCCGCCGTCCGCGGCCGGCATTCGGGTTGGCTCCTCCACCCCCTCACCACCCGGGCGAGATCACGATGCCGGTCACGGCGCCTTTCTGCGGGCGCTGGAAAGGCTTGGCCACGTAGAGCTGGACGACGGCGAGGCCGCCGATCAGGACCCGGGTGGCGAGGCCGGTGGAGGCGACCGGAATCCTCGCGGTCGAATTGGTCGCGAGGCTCAGGCGGGGGCTGGCGCCGGCGCTCCAGGCGGTGCCGGCGTCGAGGAAGGCCGCCAGCTCGGTGGGCAGGAAGCGCAGGGCGACCAGGCGGTAGTCGTTGCGGCCGAACAGGGGCACCCGCAGCTCGACGTTGGCGACCGCCAGGCGGCTGCCGGTGAGGCGGTCGAACTCGGGGCAGGCCGTCGAGCCATGGACCGGGGTGCACTCGCTGGCCGAGAGGCTGCCGAGCTCGTAGCCGCGCACCAGGGTCGGATCGCCCACGTAGAGCGGCACCAGGCGGTCGCTCCCGGCGTCGGCGCCGTAGCGGCCGAGGTGCAGGGCGCGCATCGCCAGGGTCCAGGGGCGGAAGAAGAAGTAGTGACGGTAGTCGGCGGTGACCTGCTCGAAGTGCAGGTCGCCGGCCGTTGCGGCAACCTCGAAGCGGTAGCGCTGGCCGCTCGCCGGCGAGGCGATGCCGGCATACGAGCTGTCGCCGACCAGGGCCAGGATGCCCTGCATGAGCCGGAGCGGGGACGGCATCGGCAGGTCGAAGCGGTTGGTCTCCACCACCTGGCTGCCGGCCAGCACCTGCCGGACGTCCTTCGACGCGAAGCCGAGATGGCTGTAGCTCGCGCTCGCCTGCAGCCGCTGCGTCGAGGAGAAGGGGTACTGCAGGAGCAGCGATTCCTGGTCCTGGACGACGAGCTGGTAGACCTGATCGATCGCCAGCCGGGGACCGGGCGGGCCGCCGGCGGCGGCAGCGGCGGGCGGCAGCTCGGTGACCCTGGCGAAGCCCGAGACGGCCGGCACGTGGCCGACGTCCGCTCCCCACTGCAGCAACCCTCCCCGATCGAGGAAGGAAGCCGCGCCGCCGACCTGGTGGAAGGCGGAGACCACGTCCTGCAGCGAGCCGGTGACCTGGTAGCGCTCGACGACGTCGGAGAGCCGCACCGAGACGTCGCCGCCGATGGCGTAGCCGAGCGAGTTGTATTCCAGGTCCAGGCCGGGCGATACCGCCGCGAGCGTCAGCCTGGGATGGTAGGCCGCGATCCTCTCGCCGCCCGGCGGCGGCGGGGCCGCGTGGGCGAGATCGGCCACGGCAGGACCGGGCACCGAGGGCGGCATGGGCGAGACCGGCGGCACGGGCGGCAGCAGGCTGACCCGCGGCGCTGGTCCGCCGGCGGCAGGCAGCGGCGCGCCGGCGGTGATCCCCGGGAGCTCCGGGAGCTCCGGGAGCTCCGCGGGCGCCGGCGCCGCCGTCGCGGCCGGCGCCGGTGCCCCGGCATCGACCGGCCGGCCGCGCGCCGCCGTCGCATCCACGAGGTGGATCTCGAAGCTGCCGCCGGCGATGACCGAGATGGCCAGGCTGCCGCTGTGCGCGGCGACCGCGAGCGCCGGCGAGAGGCGGGTGACGCCGCTCACCCCGGTCGCCGCCCGGGTCACCTGGAACAGCCTGCCGCCGTCGAGCTCCAGGCGGTACACGTCGGCCGCCCCGCCGCGGTCGGAGACGAAGAAAAGCTCCCGGCCGCCGGGTCCGAACTGCGGGTCGATCTGGCTGTCGCCTGCCGGCGCGAGCGGCATCGCCGGCCGCGGCGGCCCGCCGCTCCCGATGTCGAGCAGCCAGATGCGCGGCACGCCGCGCCCGGCCGCGGCCGCGGGGGTGCCGCCGCCGTCGCCGCCGCGATCGGAGGCGAAAGCCAGGGTGCGGCCGTCCGGAGACCACGCGGGCTGCAGATCGGAATGGCCGCCGCCGGTCAGCGGGCGCGCGCCGCCGCCGGCCAGCTCGAGCAGGTAGATCCGGGAGCTGCCGCCATCGGTGGCGGTGAACGCGATGCGGCTCCCGTCCGGCGACCATGCCGGATCGGCGATCGCGCCGGCTGCCGGCACACCGATCCGGCGCTCGATCCGCCCCGATCCGACATCGATCAGCGCGATCTGGCTGCCGGCAGGTCCAAAGGCCACCGCCGCGAACCTGGCGCCGTCGGGCGACCAGGCGCCGGCGGCATCCACCAGGCGCAGGGCCGCCAGCCGGGGATCGGCAGCGTTGGCGAGCAGGCGCGGGCGCACCGCGCCGGTGCCGGCATCGGCCACGTAGAGGTCGAAGCTGGCCAGCTCGCGGGTGGAGAGGAACGCGACCTGGCTGCCGTCGGGGCTGAGCGCCGGCGCCACGTTCTGCTCGTGGACCGAGCCGCGGCGCGGAATCAGGCGCTCGCCGACCTCGCCCAGGTCGTCGGCGCCACCGCCGCCGCTCCGCTCGCCGGCGGGGTGGCGGCGCGCCGCCAGAAAGCCATCGTAAGCGGCGTGGATCGCCGCCCGCCACTGGTGCGCCAGCGCGAGCGGCGCGAGACCGAGGACCTGCCGGATGGCCGCGCCGGCGCCGACCCGGATGGTCCGCGCGTAGAGGCGGACGGCGGTGGCGTCTCCCCACCGCCCGCCGACGTAGGCCCAAAACGCATGCCCCCAGCGGTAGCCGAGGTAGCGCGGGTGGCGCGACAGCGCTCCGAGGTCGGGCAGGTCGCGGCGGATCAGGGCGTCGCGCAGCCACGCGGCGGTCAGCGCCGACTCGCGCCCCACCGCCAGGTACTCGGCCAGGCCCTGGCTCATCCACCGCGGCACCGACGGCCGCCCGACCAGGGCGGCGAGCGGCTGCCGGCGGCGCTGGCGGCGGAGCAGCTCCGACTCGAAGACCAGGACCAGCTGACGAGCGAGCAGGCGCTCGTTTTCCGCCCGGTCCCCGGTCAGCGGCAGCACGATGCGGCCGCTGATGGGCTCGAGGAAGACGCCGGCGTCTTCGCTGAGCCGGTCCGGTGCGCGGGCCGCCTGGCGGAAGTCGTCCTGGTTGGCGTAGACGATGATCGGGGTGCGCTGCGGCGGCGCGGCGCCGAACAGCGCGGCGAGCCGGTCGTGCCACCGTTCGGCGATCCGGGCCTCCTCGCGGACCGCCGCTTCCTCCTCGGGGTAGTGGTCGAAGTCGAAGTGCGCGGTGCGCAGCACCCGCCACTGGAGGCGCGGCCCGCTCACCTGGTTGCGGCCGAAATACTGGCCGTCGGCGGCGGCGGCGGCCAGCAGTGCGAGGCCGGCAAGCCCGACGATGCGGGCTCTCCATCCCTCGACCTGCCGCCGGCTGGCGTGGTGGCCGCGCGGGCGCTCCGCCGTGTGGTCTCCGGGGTCGAGGCGCTGGGACGAGGGGCGGTTGGAAAGCGCGGCCAGATCCTCCTGCGGTCGGCGCTGCGGCTCCATCGGGGCACCGGACCCCGTCCCGCGCTCCTTCAAAAGATCTGCCAACTCGGGAGAGCAGGCTTCCTGCTGCCCCGGCAGGGAGGGCGCCGCACCGGCGCCGCTGTGGCGGGGACCTATGCCACCTGGCGGCGCCGCAACATGGCGACGAAGGGGATGGTGCTGAGCGCTCCCACGGTGACCAATGTCCAGCCCACCCGCCGGCGGCGCTTGCGGGCGAGCCGGTCTCCCAGGAGGAGAGCCACGCCGGCGCCGATCGCCGCGCGCGTACCTGCGAAGAGCCCCACCGCGGGCATGCTGAGCGACCGCTTCGAACCTCGCTCCGAGAGCTTTCTGTCTTTCCTGCTCACGTCGATGCTCCTTCCGCACAAGTGAATACCTGCCACGGTCGATGGCCGCGACCACGATGATCCGGTGCAAGTTCGCTGCCGAGGAGACCGAGGCGCGGCGAGAAGCGGCGATGGTAGTGTTCCGGAGCAACTACCACGGCGATGCTTGACTTGACATATTGATGCCTATGCGATATGCTTTGATGCATGAGAACCACGATCCGGCTGAATGAAGACCTGCTTGCCGAGGCCAAGCAACGTGCGGCGCGGAGAGGGATGACCCTGACCGCGGTGATCGAGCAGGCGCTGCGTGAGAGCTTCGGCCGTCAAGCATCCCAACAGGAAAGGCCGCCGGTCAAGCTTCCGGTATGGGGCAAGGGAGGCGTTCAGCCGGGAGTGGATCTCGACGATTCGGCAGCGCTGCTGGACCTGATGGAGCGCGGGGATGATCCTGCCTGACGTCAATGTCCTGGTCTATGCGCACCGGGTGGACGTCTCGGATCATCGGCGCTATCGGCATTGGCTTGAAGCACAGATCGGCTCGGACCAGGCTTTCGGCCTGGCGGACCTCGTGCTGAGCGGCTTCTTGCGCGTGGTGACGCACCCGCGGATCTTCAGCTCCCCGACGCCGCCGAACGTGGCCCTCGAGTTCGCCGAGGAGCTGCGCTCTCGTCCCAACTGCGTGCCGATTGCCCCAGGAGCGCGCCATTGGACAATCTTCAGCCGTCTATGCCGTGAGGCGGGCGCCAAGGGCAATTTCGTTGCCGACGCCTTTCTGGCGGCGCTGGCCATCGAATCCGGCAGCGAGTGGATCACCGCCGACCGCGGGTTCAGCCGCTTCCCGGGCCTGCGCTGGCGGCATCCCCTGAGCTGAATCGAATCAACCGGCCCCGGCCAGGGCCTGCGTCACCCTTGTGGCCGTCGGCAGCGTACATCAGGCAACCCACGCCTTGTGGCCCCAGCTCTTTGAACGGACGGGCGGTCCCGTCCTTCAGCCTATCTTCGCTGGAGACCAGCCTCCAGGTGCCCAGGAACTGGCTTCGCGCGCTGGCGGTTGTGCGAGATGTGTTGTCCATGTCGGCTCCAAGGAGGAATGGGCAAGGACTCGCTGGCGCTGGACCGTTCCTATGGCCGGCGGGCACTTCAATGTGGGGGAAGGCCCACGTTCCCTCGACGTCCCTTACCGCCCGGCATCATTCGGGTCCTACAAGGAGGAGACCAATGAAGAAGACGGCCTTGCACAAGTTGGTGTTGAACCGCGAATCGATCCGCGCCCTCACCCGCGCCCAGGCGAGCGCCGCGCACGGCGGCGGGACCCTGCAGAGCGTGTGCGTCGGCTGCACCACCGAGAATACCTGGTACTGCCCCACCGCATCCGGCTGCACCAACTGTCCGATCTGCAACAACTGACCGCTGCCGGCGCTGCCGGCGGTGTGTCGAGACCAGGCCAGGCGCGAGGGGTCCCGCGCTTGCAGCTCCACGCGTGGCGTGGCCCGAGATCTCGGTCGAGGCTTCGCGCGCGGCGGCAGCCTCCGGCCGGGTGGGGGAGGCCGCCGCGTCCGTCGTCGCACGGGAGGGCGCTGACGGCCCGCCGGGCTACAGCGGCAGGGCGGCCAGGGGCGCCGTGCGGCGTTGCAGCTGATCGAAGGTGCAGGCCTCCGGCGCCTTGTCGGGGCGCCAGCGCAGGAACCTGGTCCCGTGGCGGAAGCGGCCGTTCGAGAAATGATCGTAGCGCACCTCGCACACCAGGGCCGGGCGCAGCGGCACCCACTCGGTGGCGCGCCCCTGGCTCCAGCGGCTGGGGCCGCCGGGGGCGCGGCCGGTGAAGCCGGGCGGCGCGATCAGCGGCTCCAGGATGGGGGCCAGCTCGCGCCGCCCGCCGGCGCTGAAGCTGGCACAGAACCCGACGTGGTCGAGCCGCCGCCGGTCGTCGTAGAGGCCCAGCAGCAGCGAGCCCACCTGTCCACGGGCCTTCTCGGACTGTGCCCAGCGGAAGCCGCCGACCACGCAGTCGGCGGTGCGCTCGGGCTTCACCTTCACCATCGCGCCGCGCTCGCCGGGCAGGTAGGGAGACTCCAGGCGCTTGGCGACGATGCCGTCGATGCCGCCGGCGCCGGCGGTGCGCAGCCAGGCGGCGGCCGCGGCGCGTGCGGTGGTGGCGGGCGAGAGCAGGAAGCGGCCGCCGCGCGGCAGGCCGGAGGCCAGCCGCTCCAGCCGCTGCCGCCGCCGTGCGAGCGGCTCCGGCAGCCAGGGCTTGCGGCGCTCGTCGAGCAGCAGGTCGAAGGCGATGAAGGTGGCCGGGGTCTCGCGGGCCAGGCGGCGGATGCGGCTCTCCGCCGGATGGATGCGCTGCAGCAGGGCGTCGAAATCGAGCGCCGGGGAGCTGCCCGCGGCAAGGACCACGACCTCGCCGTCCAGCACCAGGGCCCGGGAAGCGAGCCCGGCGGCTGCCGCGACCAGCTCGGGGAAGTAGCGTCCGAGCGGCTGGCCGGCCTTCGATTGCAGCACGGTGCGCTTGCCGCGGCGGAAGAGCAGGCAGCGGAAGCCGTCCCACTTGGGCTCGTACAACCAGCCCTCGCCGGCGGGCAGGCGGCCGGCCGGCCGCGCCTCCATGGGCGCCAGCGGCGGCTCGATCGCCAGGCCAAGGGCTGGGAAGGGCCCGGCAAGATCGCCGGCGGGGACCGCGCCGGCAGCCACCGGCGCACTCCGGCCGCCGCGCCTCCGGCCGCCGACCGGTCGGACGGCGGCCCGAGGAGCGCGGTCCCGCGGATGCTCGGCACTCATGTCGCGGACCGCTGCAAGCCCCGCACCACCGCCGGCGAGCCCGGCCGCCCCGTGCCGTCCCACGCCCGCGGGCGGCGGCGTTTCCTTCCGCGGCGTTTCCTTCCGGGGAGGGCGGCGCTGGCGCGCGGCGCGCGGGGCGAGGCTTCAGGGGCGCTTGAAGCGCCGCGTCTCGCCGTCGGCGAACGCCACCTCGACCTCGTCTCCCGCCACGGCGCGCACCTGTCCGCTGCCGAAGATGGGAAGCGTCACCTCGTCTCCCGCCGCCAGCGCCGCCGGGTCGCGGTCGCCGAGCAGCGGCGGCAACGGCAGGGCGCTCGCCCGGCCGACCGGGATGAAGACCCGCCTTGCCACCTCGACACCCGGCGTCGCCGCCGCCACCCGCGGCGGCCTGGGCTCCGGCCGCCGGCAGTTGTCGCAATGCCCGCAATGCTCCGCACCGGCGGCGGCGGGCGGAGCCGCGCCGTGGTCCTGCGCGGCCGGCTGGCCGCCGAGCTCCCCGGCACCGCGTTCCACCACCTGCCGGCCGGCGTCGTCGGCCGGATCCTCAATTTGACCCTCGCCGCCGGGCAGCTCCTCGCCGAAGTAAGCGAGCAGCGAATGCCAGCGGCAGAGCCGCGTCTGGGCATAGAGCACCATGCGCTTCAGGCGCTCACGGTCGTGCTCGGCCCGCCGCCGGTAGCGCCGGGCCATCTCCTCCAGGGTCTGAGCGTCGAGCCCCTGGCGCGCCAGCCGGTAGCGGCCGGGGCTGGGCTCTTCCGCCAGCTCGAGATTGCCGAGCATGTCGAGCACCGCCCCGATCTTCGGCTTGGCGAGCCGCGGCGCCTGGCGATGGATCTCGCCCGCGGTGACCTCCCGGTCGCCCGCGCCGAGGCGCTCGAGCGCCTGGTAGGCGGCGGCGAAGTGCTCCGCCCGGGGATAGCGGCCGTTGAGAAAGAAGAGCTGGGTGTTGCGGTCCTTGGGCAGGTGGATCAGGACGCAGCGCGCCGCCTCGCCATCGCGGCCGGCGCGGCCCGCCTCCTGGTAGTAGGACTCGAGCGACCCGGGCAGGTTGTAATGGATGACGAAGCGGATGTCCGGCTTGTCGATGCCCAGGCCGAAGGCATTGGTGGCGACGACCGCCTTGACCTCGCCGGCCATGAAGCGCTCCTGGTTGTCACGGCGCTCGCGCGCCCCCAGGCGGCCGTGGTAGCGCACCACCTCGTGCCCGACCTCGGCGAGGTGGGCGGCGACGGCATTGCAATCGCGGACGGTCGAGGTGTAGACGATCCCGGTGCCGTGGATCTCGCCGAGCAGGCGCACCAGCGCCGCGCGCTTGTCCGTCTCCGAGCCCGCCGCTTCGACCGCCAGGTCCAGGTTCTGGCGATAGATCCCGGTGTCGACGATCTCCATGTCGTCGCGTCCGAGATGGCGGCGGATGTCGCCGATGACGCGCTCGGTCGCCGTGGCGGTGAGCGCCAGCACGGTGGGCTCGCCCAGCGCCGAGATCGCCTGGCGCAGGTGGAGATAGGCGGGCCTGAAGTCGTGCCCCCACTCGGAGACGCAGTGCGCCTCGTCGACGACGAAGAGCGCGACGCGGTTGCGCCGCAGGCTCTCCAGGAGCTCCGGCTTGGAGATCCGTTCCGGCGTCAGGAAGACGAAGTCGCGCGCTCGGCCCGCGGCGATCTGCGCCACCAGGTCGCTCTCCTCCCGCGCCGGCAGGGCGCTGTTGAGCTGCGCCGCCGGCAGCCCCAGGTCCTGCATCTTCTCGACCTGATCCTTCATCAGCGAGATCAGCGGCGAAACGATCACCGTGATGCCGGGCAATTGGGAGCCGGCCAGCTGATAGCAGAGCGACTTGCCGGCGCCGGTGGGCATGAGCGCCAGGGTGTCGCGCCCCGCGAGGACCGAGCGGATGACCTCCTCCTGGCCCTCGCGCAGGTGGTTGAAGCCGAAGCGGCGGCGCAGGGCGCGCCGCAGGCTGCTGAGCTCGATCTCTGCCATGGGCTGCCGTTCTCCGGCGCCCGCCGCGGTCCGCGGCCGGCGCGCTGTTGCGATGAGCTCCTGCTGCGGAGCGCTCCCGTCCCGGGAAGGGCTCTCCCGCCGCCGGGCGGCTGGCCGCTGCCCGCCGCGCCTTCACCAGCCCTCGGCAGGGGAGGCTGGAAGAGAAAGCAACCGGCATGCCTGCGCCGGCCGGCCGCGGCGTGGCAACAGCCTCGAGAGCGGGAAGGCCGCCTGGGCAACCGGTTGCCGGCCAGGTGCCAGCTCACTGCGGCGAGGCTTCCTTCCGGCTCGCCTCCGGGTGCCGCCGCGGCCCGCTCCGGAAGCCGCGCCCCGATCTCCTGATCGCGGTCCTCCTCGCCGCTGGCGCGCCGGCGCTCCAGGTGCCCGGCCGCCCGCGCGATGCCGGAGAATCCCTGGTAGAGTGAACGGCGCTCCAAGTCACCAGCGAGGGCTGCTGCGGCTGCGCCTGATCCCGGACGCCGCCTGGCGCCGCTCCTGGTTGCCGGGAGGGGCGGCGCCGGCCCGCGCGGGATCGGCGCCTGGAGTCTCGGCGGCACGGCGTCCACGGGGCCACTCAGGGAGTCAAAGGATGAGACGAAGGACGGTGTTGCGCGGGCTGGCTGCGTCGGCGAAGTTGGCGGGATGGGCGGGATGGGCGGCATTGGCGGGACCGGCGGGGTTGGCGGCATGGCTGGCGGTGGGGGCGGCCGGGACGGCCTGGGCGGACGGGGCCGCCGAGCGGCAGGCGCCGCCGACTCCCCGCGGCGGCGTGGGCGACGTCGGCAGAACGGAAGCGCCGGTGCCGGAGCAGGAAGGCGAGGAGAAGGACAAGGGCCCCTTCGACGGCCTGAAGTTCCGCTTCATCGGCCCGCCGGGCAACCGCGTCTCGGCGGTCGCCGGCGTGCCGGGCGATCCGAACACCTACTACGCGGGCGCGGCGTCGGGCGGGGTGTGGAAGTCGATCGACGGCGGCACCGAGTGGAAACCGGTCTTCGACAGGATGCCCGCCCAGTCGATCGGCGCGATCGCGATCGCCCCGTCCGACCACGCGATCGTCTGGGTCGGCACGGGCGAGACGTTCATCCGCAGCAACGTCTCGATCGGCAACGGCGTGTACCGCTCGACCGATGCCGGCAGGAGCTGGCAGCACATGGGCCTCGACAAGACCGGGCGCATCGGGCGCGTGATCGTCGATCCCCGCGACCCCAACGTCGTGTACGTCGCGGCCCTGGGCACCTGCTACGGGCCGCAGCCGGAGCGCGGCGTCTTCCGCACCCGGGACGGCGGCAGGACGTGGGAGAGGGTGCTCTTCGTCGACGAGAGCACCGGCGCCTCCGACCTGGCGATGGATCCTGCCGATTCGCGCACGCTCTTCGCCGGCACCTGGCAGATCGACATCAAGACCTGGGGCAGGAGGAGCGGCGGCCCCGGCGGCGGCGTCTGGGTGACGCACGACGGCGGGACGCGGTGGAAGCGGCTGACCAAGGACGACGGCCTGCCCGGGCCGCCGCTCGGCAAGATCGCGGTGGCGGTGGCGCCCAGCGACTCGCAGCGCGTCTATGCCCTGATCGAGACGGGCGACAAAGGGTCGCTGTGGCGCTCCGACAACGGCGGCGCGAAGTGGAAGCTGGTGAGCCACAGCCGGCTGCTCAACGAGCGGCCGCACTACTACACGCGCATGCTCGTCATGCCGGACAACGCGAACGAGGTCTATTTTCCGTCGAACTCGATGGGCGTGACCTACGACGGCGGCGAGACCACCGACCAGGTGGATTGGGCCGGCGACAACCATGACATGTGGGCCGACCCGATGGATCCGCGCCGCATGATGATCGGCTCCGACATCGGCGTCAGCATCTCGACCACGCGGGGAAAGAAATGGGCGTGGGTGCGCCTGCCGATCGCCCAGCTGTACCACGTCGCGACCGACACGCGGATTCCCTACGGCGTGCACGGACAGATGCAGGACGGCGGCTCGATGCGGGGACCGAGCCGCAACCCGGGCGCCGACACCATCCCGCCGGCGCTGTGGACGACGACGGCCGGATGCGAGACCGGTTGGGCCACGCCCGACCCCGCCGATCCCAACATCGTCTGGGGCGGCTGCTACGCGGGGGTCGTCGAGCGCTACGACGAGCGCACCCGCATGTCGAGGTCGGTCTCGGTCTGGCCGGAGCGGACGATGGGGGCCAACGCCGGGCAGGTCAGGCAGCGGATGAACTGGACGTTCCCGATCGCCATCTCGCCGCACGACCACCACACCGTCTACGTCGGCAGCCAGTACGTGGTGCGGACCACCGACGGCGGCGAGCACTGGACGGCGATCAGCCCCGACCTGACCCTGCACGACCCGTCGATGATGGGGGACTCCGGCGGCCTCACCGTCGACAACCTCTCGGTCGAGTATGCCGGCGTCGTCTACTCGCTCGCGGAGTCGCCGCTCGCCAGGGGAGAGATCTGGGCCGGCACCAACGACGGCCTGGTGCAGGTGACGCGCGACAGCGGCGCCCACTGGGCCGACGTGACCCCCGGCAAGGCCCTGCTGCCGCCCAGGGGCACCGTCGATTCCGTCGAGCCGTCCGCGCACGAGCCCGGGACCTGCTACGTCGCGGTCGATCTGCACCAGGTCGACAACCGCGACCCCTTCATCTTCAAGACGACCGACTACGGCAGGAGCTGGAAGGCGCTCTCGTCGGGCATCCCCAGGAGCCCGTTCTCCTACGTCCACGTGGTGCGCGAGGATCCGTTCCGCCGGGGCATGCTCTACGCCGGCACCGAGAACGGCCTGTACGTCTCGTTCGACGACGGCGGGCACTGGCGCCCGCTGCAGTCGAAGCTGCCGCACGCGCCGGTCTACTGGCTGACCGTCGAGCCGCGGTTCCACGACCTGGTGGTCGCGACCTACGGACGGGGCTTCTTCATCCTGGACGACGTGACGCCGCTCGAGACGTGGAGCGACGCGCTCCACGACTCGCCGGAGCACCTCTTCGCTCCCGTGCCCGCCTACCGGTTCCGGGCGGTGTCGCAGCCGGCCTACGCGCCGGCCGGGGCCGCCGAAGGCAAGAACGGGCCGGACGGGGCGCTGCTGACCTACTGGCTGAAGAAGGCGGTTCCCAAGCCGCGGGAAACCGGCGCCGACGCCGACGCCGACGACGATGCGGCGAAGGAGAAGCCGCCGCTCGTCCAGATCAGGATCTTCGACGCCGCCGGCGCCAGGGTCCGCTCGTTGCGCGGCAGCAACGAGACCGGGATGAACCGCGTGATCTGGGACCTGCGCTACGACCCGATCCCGGAGGTGCGCCTGCGCGCCACGCCGAAGGGCAATCCGCACGTCTGGGCGGAGAAGCGCTTCGCCGGCAAGGACCGCCGCCCGGTGCTCTACTACGGGATTGAAGACGCCACCCGCGGCCCGCTCGTCCCTCCGGGCCTCTACACGGTGAAGCTGAGGATCGGGGAGCGGGAGCTCAGCACGCAGGTCGAGGTCCGCAAGGACCCGAATTCCGCCGGCACGCCGGCGGACGTCGAGGCCGCCTCGAAGCTGTCGCTCGCCATCTACCGTGACGCGGAAGCGGCCGCCGGGATGATCGGCGAGCTCGAATGGACGCGTTTGCAGCTCGAGCAGCTCGGCCGGCGGCTGGCCGCCGCCAGGACGGAGGACGGGCTGGCCGATGCCGTTGCGGCGCTGCGCAGGAGCGCCGAGGAGATCGAGGCCGTCCTCCTCCAGCCGACGATCGCGGACGAGGACCAGAAATCGTTCCGCGGGCCGCTCGGCATCTTCCTCAAGCTCGTCTGGTTGAACGCCGAGGCCTCGACCGGCGCCGCCGACGTGTCGGGCAACGCCGACCTGGCGCCCACCGAGCCCGAGCGCGAGGTCTTCGAGCTGCTCGACGGCCAGCTCGGCGAGGAGCGCCGGCGGTTCCAGTCGCTCTACGACGAGGGCGTCCCCGCCTTCAACCGCGCGCTGGCCGCGAGGGGGCTGGCCGGGATCGCTCCGGTCAAGGAGGTCCCGCCGGAGTTCCCCAGGGAGAAGGAGAAGAAGCCGGACGAGGACGGCGGCTGAGCGCCCGCCTGGCCTGGAGGATGCCGCGAGCTTTCAGCCCGGCCGCCGGGCACCGAGGGCGAGGCTCCCCAGGCAGAACGGGTGCCGCGTCAAGCCTGCCAGCGCAGCAGCTCCAGCAGCTCCTCGCGGGTGAACAGCTTGGCCAGGCCGGGGTCGTCGGCGGGGATGACCTCGGCCAGGGCCCGGCGCTTCCGTTCGATGATCGCCGCGATCTTCTCTTCGAGCGTTCCCTCGGTGATGAGCTTGATGACCTGCACGGCGCGGCGCTGGCCGATGCGGTGCACCCGGTCGGTCGCCTGGTCCTCGCGGGCGGCGTTCCACCAGCGGTCGTAGTGGATGACCACCGAGCCGCCGACGAGGTCGATGCCGGCGCCGCCGGCCCTGAGGCTGCCGAGGAAGACGCGGCAGGCCGGGTCGGTGTTGAAGCGGTCCACCAGGGCGCCGCGCTCGCCGGCGCCGCCGCTGCCGCCGGTCAGCGTGATCGGGGTGCCGGTGAGGATGAGCCGCACCTGGGCGTCGAGGCGCGCGGCGGCGCGGTGGGCCTGGGTGGCGGGGTTCTTGACGTGCTGCGCCTCGTCGAAGACGGCGAGCGCGAAGCGGCGGCGGGCGAGATGCTCCTCGTCGCGGCGCAGCACCCCGTAGGTGGTGACCACCACGTCGCGGCGCCCGCGGCTCCGGCGCTGCCGCCGACCTCGATGCCGTCGAACTGCTTCCAGATCCGGCGCCCCGCGAGGTCGCCGCCGAGCACCACGTGGCCGCTCTCCAGGCCGTCGCCGCAGGCATCGAGGAAGGCCGGCACCTGGCCGCGGCGCAGCTGCAGGTTGGCCGGCGCCTTGAATCTCCGCTCCTTGCCCGGCCGCTCCAGCGCCGCCAGGATGCCCAGCTCCGGCAGGTAGACCAGGTTGCCGTAGCGGAACCTGTCGTCGGCGGCGAAGTAGCGCGCCTCGCCGTTGCGCTGGATGGCCTGGATGGCCGGCCGCACCTCGACCTCGGGCCGGTCGAAGCGCGTCTCGGCGCCGACGTGCAGGATCGAGCGCAGCGGCAGCGGCGAGAGCGCCAGGTCCTCCTGCCCGGGGAAGCTCGCGGCGAGCAGCGCCAGCGCGCCCTCGACCTGGCCGCGCGGCACGGTCACCCGCACGACCGGCGCGCCGTCCAGCCGCCAGGTGAGGGTGAAGCGCCCGCTGGCGCTCTCGATCGCCGGATGGAAGCTCCCCGGCGCGGGCGCCAGCGCCGCCGCGCCGCCGCCCGGCGCGCCGCGATCCGGCACCGCAC
>JASLEW010000215.1 GCA_030150965.1 Thermoanaerobaculia bacterium
GCACGTCGAGCACCAGGGTGTTGACGAACAGCCCGATCAGGTGCTCGACCTCGGGCCGGCGGCGGTTGGCCACCGGCGAGCCCACGCCGACCGCGTCCTCGCCGGTGAGCCGGCCCTCGGCGTGGTCCAGGCCCTCCTCGGCCGGCTCACCGGCGAGGACGCGGTCGGCGTGGGCTCGCCGGTGGCCAACCGCCGCCGGCCCGAGGTCGAGCACCTGATCGGGCTGTTCGTCAACACCCTGGTGCTCGACGTGCGGCTCGGCGACGACCCGGTCGTGGGCGATCTCCTGGAACGGGTCCGCCGCGCCTGCCTGGGCGCCTACGCGCACCAGGATCTCCCCTTCGAGCGCCTGGTCGAGGAGCTGCAGCCGGACCGCGACCTCGCCCGCAACCCGCTGTTCCAGGTGCTCTTCGTGCTCGCCGACCCGCTGCCGCCCCGCGAGGTGACCGAGCCGCCCGGCGTGGCCGGCACGCCCGACGCGACCGGCACGCCCGACGCGACCGATGCGAGCAGCGCGACCGATGCGCCCGGCGCGGCCGATGCCTCCGATGCGGCCAGTGAGGACCGCGAGCCGCCGCGCCGGCTGCGTCTGGCGCCGTGGACCGCCGCCTCCGGCACCGCCAAGCTCGACCTGTCGCTCACCCTCACCCCGCTCGACGGCGGCGGTTGGGAGCTGGCCGCCGAGTACGCCACCGCGCTCTGGGACCCGGCGAGCATCGACCGGCTGCTGGGGCATCTGGACGCGCTCCTCTGCGCCGCCGCGGCGCTGCCGCCGGCCACCCGGCTGTCGGCGCTGCCGCTGCTCTCGGGCGCCGAGCGCCACCAGCTGCTCGCGGAGTGGAGTGCCGGGACTGACTTCCTACCGCCGCCGGCGGGCCCACCGGTGCTGCTCCACGGCCTGGTGGCGGCGCAGTGCGCGCGGACGCCGGATGCCGTGGCCGTGGCGGCGGCGCTGACCGCCGAGCGGCTCACCTACGGCGAGCTGAGCGCCCGCGCCGGCCGCCTGGCGCGCCTCCTGCGGGGCCTGGGCATCGGCGCCGAGCAGCGGGTGGGCGTCTGCCTGGCGCGGCGGCCGGGGCTGGTCCCCGCCCTGGTCGGCGTCCTGCAGGCGGGCGCCGCCTACCTGCCCCTGGACCCGGCGCTGCCCGACGCCCGCCTGGAGGCGATGCTGGAGGAGGGCGGCGCCGCGGCGCTGGTCACCGAGCCGGGGCTCGCCGGCAGGCTCGCCGGCTTCGGCGGCCCCGTGGTCCTGCTGAGCGGCGGGTTGCCGGCGCCGGGCAGCGAAAGGGAGGAGGCCGCCGCGGACGCGCCCCGCGCGGCGCGCGCGGCACTCGCTGCCGGCCCGGTGGATGGACCGGCATCCTCCGGCCCGGAGGTGACGGCCGCCGCGCCCGGAGACGGAGAGGACGGGCTGGGCGGCGGCGCGGGCGACCGCACCCTGGCGTATGTGATCTTCACCTCGGGCTCGACCGGCCGGCCGAAGGCGGTGGGCATCGAGCACCGCACTGCCGCCGCCCTGGTGCGCTGGGCGGCGGGCGCTTTCGCGGACGGCGAGCTGGCAGGGGTGCTGGCCGCCACCTCGGTCGGCTTCGACCTCTCGGTGTTCGAGATCTTCGTGCCGCTGGCGACCGGCGGCCGGGTGATCCTGGCGCCGAGCATCGCCGCGCTGCCCGCCGTCTCGCGCGGCCCGGCGGCCGGCGAGGTCACCCTGGTGAACACCGTCCCCTCGGCGCTCGCCGAGCTGCTCGGCGGCGCGCTGCCCCCAGCCCTGGGCACGGTGAACCTGGCCGGCGAGGCGCTGCCGCCCGACCTGGTGGCGCGCCTGTACGACCGACCGCCGGTGGCCCGCGTGAACAACCTCTACGGGCCGAGCGAGGACACCACCTACTCGACCGGCGGGCCGGTCCTCCGCGGGGCGGCGGTGACCATCGGCCGGCCGCTCGCGGGCCGGCTGGCGCGGGTCCTGGGCCGCCACGGCGAGCTGCTGCCGGCCGGTGTGCCGGGCGAGCTGACGGTGGGGGGGGCCGGCCTGGCGCGCGGCTACCTCGGCCGGCCGGAGCTGACCGCCGAGCGCTTCGTCCCCGATCCGGCGGGCGCCGCGGGCTCGCGCCTCTACCGCACCGGCGACCGGGCGCGGCTGCTGCCCGACGGGCGCCTCGACTACCTCGGACGCCTCGACCACCAGGTCAAGCTGCGCGGCGTGCGCATCGAGCTGGGCGAGATCGAGGCCCACCTCGCCCGCCACCCGGCGGTGCGCCAGGCCGTCGTCGCCCTGCGCCCGGACGGCCCCGCCGGCCCGCGCCTGGCAGCCTTTCTGGTGTTGGCCGAGGGCGCGGCGGCGCCCATCAACCTCACCGCTCCCGAACCCGCCGCCATGCCGGCCCCCCTCACTGCGGCCGGGAGGCAGCCCGGGAGTGCGCTGCAGCCCGAAGGTGCGCCGAGCCCCGGCGCGTCTCCGCGCACCGGGCCCTGGGGCACGGCCGGGGCCGCTTCCGTGGAGGCGGGGCTTGCGGCGCAGCTGGCGGCGGAGCTCGCCAGGCATCTGCCCGCCGTCATGGTGCCGTCGGCCTGGGTGCGGCTGGCGGCGCTGCCGCTGTCGCCCAACGGCAAGGTGGACCGGCGCGCGCTGCCGGCGCCGGGCGAGCCCGGGTCGGCGCGGCGGGTGGCGCCGCGCACGGCCGACGAGGAGGTGCTGGCGTCGCTGTGGGCGCAGGTGCTGGGCGCCGAGGACGTGGGCGTGGAAGACGACTTCTTCGCGCGCGGCGGCCACTCGCTGCTGGCGACGCGGCTGATGTCGCAGGTGCGGGCGGCGTGCGGGGTCGACCTGCCGCTGCGCGCGCTGTTCGAGGCGCCGACGGTTGCGGCGCTGGCGCAGCGCGTGGCGCAGGCCAGGGAACAGGCGCAGGGCCCGGGCCTGCCGCCGATCGAACCGGTGGCACGCGTGGCGGGCCAGGCGCTGGCGCTGTCGTTCGCCCAGCAGCGGCTGTGGTTCCTGGCCCAGCTGGATCCGCAGGGCGCGGCGTACAACATGCCGCTGGCGCTCGCGCTCGATGGCGAGCTGGACGAGGCGGCGCTGGCGTGGACGCTGGCGCAGGTGGTCGAGCGCCACGAGGTGCTGCGCACGCGCTTCGAGACCCGCGACGGCGAGCCGGTGCAGGTGGTGGACGCGCCCGGACCGGTGGCGCTGGAACGGCAGGACGCGGCCGACGAGGCGCAGGTGGACGCGCAGGCGGCCGAGGAAGCGGCGCGGCCGTTCGACCTGGCGCGCGGCCCGCTGCTGCGCGCACGCCTGCTGCGGCGGGCGCCGCGGCGCCACGTGCTGCTGCTGACGCTGCACCACATCGTGGCCGACGGCTGGTCGATGGGGGTGCTGGTGCGCGAGGTCGGCGAGCTGTACGCGGCTCATCGCGAAGGCCGGCCGGCGG
>JASLEW010000228.1 GCA_030150965.1 Thermoanaerobaculia bacterium
GGCCGAGACCCATTCCTCGATGGCCGTCATCGGATCGAGGTCGGGGAACTGCAGGCGCACGCTTTCCAGCACCGCTTCACGGTCGGGCATCAACATCAGCAGCGCCAGCAGGAACCGCGCCCCAGGATCGGTGACCTTGCCGCGCAGGACGGAGACAATGCGAACCCTGCGCTCGATGTCGCACACCTGACGAAAAAGGCCGATCACGTCGCCATGCCGTTCCCGGGCTTCGCGGTAAAGCTCCGCCAGCAGATCTTTGTCGGCTTTGGCGCGGCCCAGGGTCGAAAACATGTAATACAGGGTCTCAAGATCGCCTGCTTCGATCAGCTCGCGGGCGTGCCGCCCCAGGCCCTTGAGATGTCCGCGCGCCATGCTTTCAAGCAGGATCAAACGGCGCATGCGCCACGGCTCATGATCTTCCGGATCGATCGCCAGGCCGGGCGACCAATATTCGTACTGAGGCAGGCGGTTGCGCTCCGAGTAGGTGCGCACGACGATGGTGACCGAAGGCATCTCCAGGTGGAAAAGCTGGTGGATCAGGCGGTTGCCCGAGCGGATCTGGCGCATTGCACCGGGACGCAGGATCTCCGTCGATACCCGTTCCAGCCGGCCGCAGAGCATGCGGGAGCTGATGGTGCGCTCGTGCTCAAAGCGCCAGTGGCTGTGAACGCTCGAGCCGGCGAGGACGGCGAAGGCGCCGGAGAAGCCGTGCTCGTGAATTGACGTCGTTCCGGAGAGCCAGAACAGCACCTCGATGTAGAAACGGGGCGCTTGAAATACCGTCACCGGAGGCTGGCCAAAAAGCTTGCTGGTGTTCGGTTGACTGAACTCCTGAGAGTGGCGACCGAAGACCCAGTCGATGACCTCCTCCACCGCCACCCGATCGCAAGGCGACTGGCGTTCCAGCTCCGCCAGCGCCAGCCGGGAAAAGACATCCTCGTTATAGCTGTGCTGAAGCCAACTTTGCTCGATGCGCTCGCCGAGCGCACGGAAGTAAGGGATCATCTGGCTCTCCGCTGCAGCGCCGCATCAAGAGGTCAAGAGCGGCGAGACGCGCTCCGGACGCAACGATTGAAGGCTCGCAGGTGCTCGTGTCCGGAGCGCGATAACGGCCGGCTAGCTCGCAGGTGGCTGCGTTGGCGTCGGGCAACCCGGATTGCAACCCGGATTGGTGCAGCTGGGATTACATCCCGGGTTGGTGTCACCGACGCCGCCGGTGACACCCTCCAGATCCTCGTCCTCCAACTCGGTGACCTCGAGATCGTCCAGATTCAGCGGCTTCCTGGTCTGGTCATCCATGGCTGGCGCTCCTCATTGTCGTCTGAGCCCTGCGGCCCGGTTGAATGGGCTGCTCGTTGCGTCATGCAACAGCGACCCCGCTAGGTACGCGCGAAAGCTCGGCCGGCGGCACTGTCTCGGTGCCGGCAGGGGCGGGCTTGGCCTTCTTCCTGCGGCCCTCGCTACCGGGCGCATCGAGGATGGCGAGCAGCTCACCCTTGGGATTCCTGCGAGTCGAGATACAGGGCTGTGCGCCGCTCTCGATTCGCACCAACGGACAGCTGATGCCCTGGCAGGTCGGCAGCACTACGCACTTACGGCACTGACCGTCCTGCTCATAAGCGGGCTCGGTCCACAGGGCCATCCGATCGGCGTCGATCTCGAGCTCGCCATCCGGCCGCAGGCGGCCCACGACGTTGTGGTCCTGCTTGTCGAGTACCACGGTGCACTTCATCACCTTGCCGGTGGCGCCGATGAGCAGATTGTAGGGACGGGCGGCATAGCACACCTTGCTGCCCACTCGCGCGGCATCGCGCAGGCTGCCAAAGTAGATGCCCTGGCGGCGGGCCTGCTCTTGGACCTCCCGCTGGATGCGGTCGGCGTCGTTGCCGCCGCAGACATCCAGCTCCGCGTCGTTGGGGCCACCGAGCTTGCTCACCGCATGGAGGAATAAGCTGTAGCGGGGATCGTCCTTGAAGCTCTGCGATAGAAGCTCGACGAACCGCGAGAGCCCGCGCGAATTCACCGCATCGAAGTTGACCCTCAGGACCACATGGAAATCGTCATCCCTGGCTGCCAACGCCCGCAGATTGTCGAAGATCCTCTCGAACGTCGGGCTGCCGTCACGGCCGACGCGCGTGGTGTTGTGATGCTCCGGCAGGCCGTCGAGCGTGATCTGGAAGTGCCGGATATGCCAGCCGAAGAGCTTGTCGGCCACGTCCGGCGTCAGCAGATAACCGTTGGTGGTCATATGGGAGAAGTAGGGAACCTCGTGCTCCTCGGCGGCTTCGACGAAGAAAGGAGCCAGGTCCTCGACCGCATCCCAGCCATAGAGGGGTTCGCCGCCGAACCAGCCGATGGTCAGCCGGTTGAGCTTCTTGATGCGCTTGCGCACCAAGCTCTTCACCGCCTCCCGCACCTCGGGGGCCATCGTGCCGCGGGCGAAATCCTCGTAGCAGTAGGTGCAGCGGAAGTTGCAGTCCTCGGACGGCATGAGGATCAGCTCCAGGACGTCGGAGCGGTAGTGCTCCTGGCCGAACAGCTGTTGAAACTGGCGGAACTCATCGACTCCCTGCCGCACGAGGTGGCCGCGCTTGGCCAGGTAAGCGACGGCCTCCTCCTCGGGCGCCTCAAAGCCCGGGCGCCGCAGGAGCTCCAGTACCCGTTCGCGGTCCACGGCGTCGAACAGCGTGATCTTGCCGCTCAGGGAGTTCCACAGCACCAGGCGGCCGTCGTCGGCGGTAGCCCGAATGTTGTAGCGGGAGGGAATCCAGCGCTGCGGGCGAGAGGGAGCGGCGGCGGTGACCGCGGGCGGGTTCAGCAGGTCGTGCGGAGACGTGCGGAGAATATCGAACTTGCCGGTCAGTCCCAGGGGCATAAAAGCTCCTCACCTTCCAGGTCGCCAGGCTTTCGGACAGCGTGTATGACAGCGATGCCGCGTTAACGAGTCATCGCTTAATGCGAAGATGCTAGTCCTCGTTCTAGCAGATTGTCAACGCTCTCAAATAGGGGGATTCGGGTGTTGCCTGGCGGTCTCTGGGAGCGCTATCAGGATGCGAGCCACTTAGTGGCGGCAATGGGGCGGAAGGCCGTGATCTCGAGGCCAACCATGCCAAGGCGGCCCGGCCTGCCTGCCGGGACCTCCGGAGAGGGCAGATCGCCATAGGTCCCGCCTGGCCCCGTTGGCCGGGGCGCAGGAAACGCGCGCCGCTTCTGGCCTTCTCCTCAGCGCCTTGCTGTATCATCGGCGCCAACGCGTATGGCAACGGATGAGCCGGAAGTCTGGGGACGATGGGCAGATCCTGGGGATCACGGCGGCGGCGACGATCGCGCCCCCGCGCCGGGCACGGCTCCTGACCACACCCCCGAGGTGCCCGACTACTCGAACATCCCGCGAGATTCGACCCGCGTGCCGCTGGCGCATCGCATTCAGCTCAAGTTCGACCGCTTCAGCGGCTTCATCAACGAGTACGTGTCGAACATCTCGCCGGGCGGCATCTTCATCCGCACCGACTCGCCCGAGCTGCCGGGCCAGCTGCTCGAGTTCGAGTTCCGCCTGGGCGACGGCTTCGAGCTGATCCGCGGCAAGGGCGAGGTGGTCTGGTCGCGCACCGGCCCCGAGGGGCCCGAGCGGCCGGCGGGCATGGGGGTGCGCTTCCTGGAGCTGAGCCCGGGCAGCAAGGACCTCATCTACAAGATCGTCGACGACTACATGGAGCGCGGCGGCAAGCCGTTCGATCTCACGCCGCCGGCCGCCGCCGCTCTGCCGCCGCCCTGGGGAGCGGGTCAGGCCGGCGGGCCGCAGGCCGGGCAGCCGGCGCTCCCCTGGGAGGTCGAGGTGCCGGCCATCCGGCCGCTGCCCGGGGTCCCGGCGATCACGCCGCTCTCGCCGCTCGATCGGCTGGCGGCCGGCGATTCCGGGCATGGGGCGGCGCCGGGAGAGGCGTACCCCGCGGCGCCCGCCGCGCACGCCGAGACCGGCGGCGGGGAAGGCCTGGAGGGCGGCCATGGCGTCTGGGGCGGCGCGGCAGGAAGCGAGGGGCCGGACCCCCTGGAGCAGATGCTGGCCTCGCTGCCGCCCCTCGACGATCTGGCCATCGACCCCTCCGCCCCGGCCCCGGCACCGCCAGGCGCGCCGAGGTCGGCCCCGCCGCCGCTGCCTGCCGCGCCGGGGCTGGCACCGCCGGCACCGCCGAGTCTGGCACCGCCGGCGTTGGCTCCGCCGGCACCGCGTGCCCAGGCGGGGCTGCCACCGCCTGCCGCGCCGGGGCTGACACCGCTTGCGCGGCCGGGTCAGGTCCCGCCGGGGCCGGCATCTCCGGCCGCGCCGAGGCTGGCACCGCCTGCCGCGCCAGGACTGGCACCGCTTGCGCCGCCGGGTCTGGCCTCGCCGGCACTGCCTGCCGCGCCGGGACCGGCGCTGCCGGCACCGCCTGCCGCGGCTCCCCCTCCGGCCTGGCTGCCCTCGGTGGCCTCGCCGGCACACCCGGCCGCGGCCTCCCCTCC